>NZ_LWLC01000065.1:121117-257748 GCF_001905065.1 Saccharothrix sp. CB00851 | reverse complement strand
GGTTAAAGATCAAGGTAAGGGCCCCATGTCAAATCGAGCCGGACCCAACAACAACCCGCCCTGAACGTTGAACTCAGGCGCCCTGAACGTTGAACTCACGGGTCCTGAGCGTTGAACTCACGGGTCCTGAACGTAGGACACGCGGGTCCTGAACGTAGGACACGCGCGTTCTGAACGTAGGACACGCGGGCCCGGTGGCCCGCTCCTCCCCCGAAGAAGAGCGGGCCACCGGGTCTTTCACGCCTCGGCCATCCCCGCGACGACCGAGGTCCGGGCGGCACGCCGAGCGGGCAGCGCAGCGGCCAGCACCGCCGCCACCACCGCACCGGCGAGCATCACGCCGATCTGCCCGAACGGCACGACCAGGTCCACCGAGAAGTTGTCGTTGGACAACGCCCGGGTGAGCACCCAACCGAAGCCGATCCCCAGCGACAGCCCGATCGCCGCACCCATCAACGCCATCAGCACCGACTCGACCACCAGCATCAACCTCAACTGCCCCCGCGTCAGGCCGAGCGCCCGCAGCAGCGCCGACTCACGCGTCCGCTCCAGCACCGACAGCGTCAACGTGTTGGCGATGCCGAACAACGCGATCACCACCGCCAACCCGATCAACGCCCAGATGAACGTGAGCACCTGGTTGAGCTGCTGGTTGAGCTGCTCCTTGGTCTCGGCGGCGCTGTCGAGCAGGGCCAGCGGCGAGGAGTCGGTGACCTTCTCCACCGCCGCACGCCCGTTCGCGACACCGTCCTTGAGCTTGACCAGGATGCTCTCGTAGCCGTCCGCGGCCCGCGGGAACCGCATCGACGTCTCGATCGTCATGATCCCGTCGGACAGCCCCTGGCCCTCGACCACGGCGACCACCTTGAGTTCCTGAGGCTCGCCCTCGCCCGGATCGACCGTCACCGTGGAGCCGACCGACGCGCCCTGGCGCTTGGCGAACTCGGCGTTGACCGCCATCGTGCCGTCACGTAGGTCGGCGAGCGAACCGCTGGTGACGGTCGGCCGGAACAGGTCGCCCACCGCGTCCTTCGGCACGCCGGTGAAGTACCCGCGGTCGCCGTAGACGACGGTGGTCGGCGCGACCTTCGCCACCTCCGGCACGGCGGCCAGCCGCTCGGCCAGCTCCTTGGGCAGCGGCCGGTCGTAGACCGCGGACGTCACCGTGTAGTCGGCGGGCATCCGCTGGTCGATCTCGGCGTTGACGGTCTCCTTGGCGCTGTTGGCGACCACGGTCACCAGCGACACGATCGTCACGCCGATCATCAACGCCGCCGTGGTCGCGGCGGTGCGCTTGGGGTTGCGGCCCGCGTTGGCCGACGCGAGCTTGGCCGGCACGCCGAGCAGCGCCCGCGGCACCGCGCCGAGCACCCGGTTGACCGGGCCGACCAGCAGCGGACCCAGCACGACCACCGAGACGAGCAACGCCATCGTGCCCGCGCCGCTGGTGAACATCGCCGCGTCCTCGTTCTCCGCGCCCATGCCGAGCACGATCGCGCCGACTCCGACCACCGCGAACAGCACCGCGGTCAGCACCCGCAGCAGGCCGGTGCGGGACACCTCCTCGCCGCTGTCCGGCTGGCTGCGCAGGGCGGCCACCGGCGCGACCCGGGTCGCCTTGCGGGCGGGCAGCACCGCGGCGAGCACGGTCACCAGCGTGCCGACCGCGAACGCGGCGAGCACGGTCATGGCCGTCACCGGCAGCTGCACGGTGCCCTCGCCACCACCTTCGCCGAACGAGAAGATCACCCGCTGCAGCAGGGCGGACACGCCGATGCCGCCGAACAGGCCGATCACCGACGCGGTCAGGCCCATCACCAGCGCCTCGGCCAGCACACCCCGGAACACCTGGCCCCGGCTCGCTCCGACGCAGCGCATCAGCGCCAGCTCACGGGTGCGCTGGGCGACCAGGATGGTGAACGTGTTGTAGATGACCATGGCCGCGACGACGAGCGCGATGATCGCGAACGCCAGCAGCAGCGTGGTGAACTCGCCCGACTGGCGCTCGACCCGGGCCAGGGTCTCCTCCGTCAGCTGCTCGCCGGTCTGGAGCAGGAAACCGCTGTCCCCGATGGCCTGGCGCACGTTGTCCAGCACCTGCTGCTGCGTGAAGCCGGCCGCGGCGAGGGCGACCACCTGGTACGGCGGCCGTTCCGGCTCCAGCGACGCGAAGCCCTTCGGCGTCAGCCCCACGTGGTCGAAGCCGCCCAGGACCAGCTGGTTGGTGCCCTGCTGGTAGGTGCCGACGAGCGTGAACTCGTGCCGCTGCTCCTCCTTGCCCAGCAGCACGACCGGTTGGCCGATGGTCAGCTTGGCGGTGGCGGCGGTGCGCTTGTCGACCGCGATCTCGTCGGCCTCCGCCGGGTAGCGCCCGTCCACGAGGTCGAACTCGCGCAACTTCTCGTTGGTGGCCAGCGGCACGGCCCACGCGGGCTTCGCCTTGCCGTTGGCGGCGACCAGCGGCACGGAGTGGGAGCCGCGCGCGTCGGCGCCCGCCACGCCCGGCGCCTGCCGGATCTTCGCCAGCGTCTCCGGGCTGATGCCCGGGACCTCGTCGGGTGACGACGACTCGCCGGACACGGTGACCGAGACGTCGACGTTGCGCGCCTCCTTGGCGAGCTCGTCGCGCAGGCTCGCGGTCATGGCGTCGCCGAGCACCAGGGTGCCGGTCACGAAGGCGACGCCGAGGGCGATCGCCACCGAGGACAGCACGAGCCGCGCGGTGCGGGCCTTGAGACCCGCGATGATGGTGCGCAGCATCAGGTCACGCCCCCAGGTGCTTCAGGGCGGCCAGCACGGAGTCGGCGGTGGGGTTGTCGATCTCGCCGGCGAGGTGGCCGTCGGCCAGCAGCACCACGCGGTCGGCGTACGACGCGGCGACGGGGTCGTGCGTCACCATGATCACGGTCTGGCCGAGCTTGCGCACGGACATGCGCAGGAAGTCCAGCACCTCGGCGCCGGAGCGCGAGTCGAGGTTGCCGGTCGGCTCGTCGGCGAACACCACGTCGGGCCGGGCGACCAGGGCACGGGCGCAGGCCACGCGCTGCTGCTGGCCCCCGGACAGCTCGGTCGGCTTGTGCTTGAGCCGGTCGCGCAGGCCGAGCACGTCCACGATGGTGTCGAACCACTCGCGGTCGGGCTTACGGCCGGCCAGCTCCAGGCCCAGCAGGATGTTGGCCTCGGCGGTGAGCGTGGGCAGCAGGTTGAACGCCTGGAAGACGAACCCGACCCGGTCGCGCCGCAATTTGGTCAGCTCCTTGTCACCCAACGAGGTGATCTCGGTGCCGCCGATGTGCACGCTGCCGCCGTCGACGTTGTCCAGCCCGGCCAGGCAGTGCATCAGCGTGGACTTGCCGGACCCGGACGGGCCCATGATGGCGGTGAACTTCCCCGCCGCGAACGCGACGCTGACACCGTCCAGCGCCCGCACGGCGGTGTCGCCCTTGCCGTACACCTTCACCAGGTTCGCGGCGGCTACAGCGGTGCGGGTCCCGACGTCGGACACCAGTGCGGACATGCTCCCTCAATTCCCTCGGTCCGGATGACGTCGAAAAGCTATGGGCCGGCCGGGTAACCGGTCGTCACCTCGGCGGCGGAACCCCGGGTCAACCGCCGGGATGACCACCGGTAGTCCTCCGGTCTGACGTCCCGCCGCTGGTAGTGGCCACGACCTGGCCCTCGCGGTGACGGCGGGACCGGCGGTTAACGACGTGTGACGTGACGTGGGCCTTGAGGTGACACCCGGAAACAGAGGTTCGGACCGGGCGGTAGCTCTCACCTTCCGCTGTCAAATCGGGTGATGAGTGACCCGAACAACACCCAATCGGAGGTGCATCTCGGGCCAGTCAGTTACTCTCTGTTGTCCCACATGGCAGCGCGCCGTGTATTTTCGCGGCACCCGCCCTACCAGCCATAATTCACCCGGTCACGTGACATCGGATCCGCTTTGCCCACCGTGGCCCGCACGGACGCACACGCGTTGCACCGATCGGCCACCGAAACGGGTTGCACGGCCGATTCCCGCCCGGGTGGACGCGTGACCGACCCCCTCCGCGCCTCGATCCCGAGCACCACCGGCCCCGACTTCCGAACGGGGGTCGCGCTCGCCCTGCGTAATGCTCCCGCCAGCGCCCTGGACGACGGGCGCGGCGAGTGGCTCACCCGACCTGGCACGTTCGCGGACCGAGGGCGAAGGCGGACCCGCCGAACCGCTCCCGGTCACCGCCGACAGGACCAAACGAGACACCTGGAGAATGGGCCAACTACGCTGCGACGCCACCCGATCGGTCGCGTTGAATTGGCACGATAGCTTCACTACAGTCAATTTCCATCCGAGCCAATCGAAAGCGACTCGTTCCGATGCGGCCCGGCAACTGGGGAGAATTGAAGCCAAGTAACTTGGCCCACTGGGGACGTCCTGGGGTGCGCACGAACCGGGGAATCGGACATGCCTCCGCACGGAGGTCTGCCATCACAGCTTTCTCCGCCGCCGGTATCCGTGACACACAACCGGTCCGGGACACGCACATTGTCCGCCCGACCGCGGCGTGCCCCCGCGGGCGCACCGGGCACGCCGCGCAGAATTTCATCAAAGAACGAGGAGCACGTGATGTCGACAGCGCAATCACCGGTCGCCGGGCACGACGGGTTCGCGCGAATGTTCGCCCCGGGCCGACTGACCGTGGGCGCGTTCTTCCCGCTGGAGGCCTACGCCGGTCCGGTACCGACGAACGACGACCAGGTCGAGCTGGCTCAGGCGGCCGAACGAGCGGGCCTGGCCGCGCTGTGGGTGCGGGACGTGCCGCTGCTCGACCCCGGCTTCGGTGACGGCGGCCAGCTGTACGACCCGTGGGTGTGGCTGACCCACATCGGCGCCCACACCTCCACGATCAGCCTGGCCACCGGCTCGGTGATCCTGCCGCTCCGGCACCCGATCCACCTGGCCAAGTCGGCCGCCTCGATCGACCTGATCAGCGGCAACCGGCTGGTGCTCGGCATCGCCACCGGTGACCGGCCGGTGGAGTTCCCCGCGTTCGGTCGTCCGATCGAGGAGCGCGGCGAGCTGTTCCGCGAGTCGTTCGCCACGCTGCGCAAGCTGTGGGGCAGCTCCTACGCCGAGTCGCGCGGCGCGTTCGGCCGCTGGGCGGGCGTGGACGTGCTGCCCAAGCCGTCGCTCGGCACGATCCCGCTCCTGGTCACCGGCAGCAGCAGGCAGTCCATGTCGTGGATCGCGGAGAACTCCGACGGCTGGCTGGCCTACCCGCGGCTCGACCTCGACACCCACCTGCGGGTCGTCACCGGCTGGCACGCGGCCGTGGCGAGCGCCGGCGCCGGGTTCAAGCCGTTCGCCCAGTCCCTCTACGTCGACCTGGCGGAGGACCCGAGCCTCCCGCCCCGCCCGATCCACCTCGGTTTCCGCTGCGGCGCCGACTGGCTGGTGAACTACCTGGAGGTGCTGCGCCAGGCCGGCGTGAACCACGTCGGCCTGAACTTCAAGTTCAGCAGGCGCCCGGTGGCCGACGTGCTGGCCGAACTCGGCGAGCACGTCCGGACGCACTTCCCACCGCACGCGCCCGCGGCGGTCCCGTCGCTCGACTGACCCCGGACACCCCGAACACCCCGAACACCAGCACGGCCGCCGAGGACCGGCGGCCGGCACGGTGGCGGCCGCGCCCGGACGGTCGGACCGCGGAGCCACCCGAGTCCACACCCGGCGCCGGTGCGCGCCGAGGAGGACGAGACACCACTGAGTACATTTCTCGAAAGGAACCACCGTGACCGGCACCCTGATCGCCTCCACGAGCACCGACGAAACGCACTTACCCGTCCCGCCGGACGGCCAGCACCGGCGCATCGCGAACATGCGGCACCTGATCCACCGCTACCTGGACCAGGTCATCGACAGCGGCACGTCGCTGCTGGGCGATTACACGCGGCGACTGGAGCAGCAGCTCGGCGAGCGCTGGGGCGGCCACGCGGTGGCCACCTCGTCCGGCACCGAATCACTGCACTTCTCCCTGCGCATCGCCGGGATCGGGCCCGGTGACGAGGTGATCGTCCCGGACATGACGTTCGTGTCGACCGCGTTCGCGGTCAACGCCGCGCACGCCACGCCGGTGTTCGTCGACGTCGAGCCGGACACCTGGCTCATCTCGCCCGACGCGATCCGCAAGGCCATCACGCCCAGGACCAAGGCGATCATCCCGGTGCACCTGTACGGCCAGGTCGCCGAGATGGACGAGATCATGGCCATCGCCGAGGAGCACGGCCTGGTCGTCATCGAGGACTGCGCGCAGGCGCACGACGCCACCTACAAGGGCAAGCCGGCCGGCTCGTTCGGCGACTTCGGCTGCTTCTCGATGTGGGTCGGCAAGAACGTGGGCGGGCTGGACGACGGCGGGTTCGTCATCGTCAAGGACGAGAAGAACCTGCAGGCCATGCAGCGGATGCACAACCTCGGCCGCGACCGCACCATCCGCTACCTGCACCACAGCTGGGGCAGCCGGGCCCGGCTCAGCGAGCTCAACGCCGCCATCCTGTCGCACCAGATCACCATGCTGCCCGAGTGGAACGAGCAGCGGCGGCTCATCGCCACCACCTACGACAAGGCTTTCGCCGGCCTGCCGCTGGCGACCCCGACCGTACGGCCCGACCGCGAACACGTGTTCTACAAGTACACCGTGCACACCGAGCACGCGGACGCGCTGGAATCGCACCTGAAGAATCGCGGAATCTCCACTGAACGAATCTACCCGTACCTGCTCTCCGAGCAGCCCGCGTTCGCCCACCTCCCGCACCGGGTCGAGCCGACGCCCGTCGCGCGGGCGAACAACGCGAAGCTGCTGTGCCTGCCGATGTACCCCGAACTGTCCTATGCGGAGCAGCAGGCCGTCATCGCCGGCGTCACCTCGTTCTTCGCCAACCACGGCTGAACCGTTGTGGGGTGGGACGTCACCGGACGCGGTTCCGCGCGACGTCCCGCCCCGCCGAACTCCCCCTTCGGAACCACGCACCGGGACCTCGGGGCGCTGGTAGGCTGGTCGTATTCTGGCTCTCAGACGCCCCTAGGCACCGCACCCGAACAGCAGAGGGTGAATCGTGGTCGACCACCTGTCCCGACGGCTGGCCCCCGACGCGCTGTGGCGAATCGTCAAACCGCTGGCCCCACCCGCGGGTGTGCGCACCCAGGGCGGCGGCCGCGGTTGCGTCGATGACCGGCAGATTCTCGCGGCAATCGTATTCGTGGTCACCAGCGAGTGTTCGTGGCGACAACTGCCGCCGTTGTTCGGCGTCAAGGTGTCGACCGTGCACCGGCGATTCCGGGAATGGACCCGGATCGGTTTGTGGGAGCAGGTGGACGAACGCGTCAACCAGCTCGACGACCCCGATCTGGTCGAGTGGTGGCGGATCGTCCACGAAACGCTGCGCACCCGCATCGCGACCAGCGCCGCGGACTGCCTGCTGGACCACAACGAGTCGACCGACCGGCTCTACTCGGCGGGCTGACCGGGCAGGTCGAGCAGGCCGCGGTCGAACGCGGTGGCCACCGCCTCGCCCCGCCTGCTCGCGCCGAGCTTCGACATGATCCGGCTCAGGTGCACGCTGACCGTCTTCTCCGAGATGTACAGCTCCTCGCCGACCTGCCGGTTCGTCCGGCCCAACGCGACCAGCTCCAGCACCGACCGCTCCCGCGGCGTGAACGGGTCGACCCGGTCGCGCGGCCCCACGTCGCGCAACGCCACCCTGGCCCGCCGGGCGACCAGGTCGAGCGCCTCGCGCAACGGCGCCGCACCAAGCTCGTCGGCCACCGCGCTGGCCAGCCGCAACTCCGCCGCGGCCTCCTCGCGCCGGTCCGCGCCCAGCAGCGCCTCGGCCAGCCGCCACCGGGACACGGCCTGCTCGAACACCGACCCGAACCCGAACGCGTCCACCACCCGCCGCCACAGCTCCGGGTCGCCCGCCCCGGTCAGCCGGGACTCCTCGGCCGACGCGCGCAGCAGCCACGCCCGCCCTTCCGGCCCCAGCACGCCCGAGCGCGGCATGCCCAGCTCAGCCGTGGTGCGCGCGTACTCGCCCAGCTCACGGCCCGCCCTCACGGCTTCCTCCTCGGCCGCCCGGTCCTTGCGCCGCCGCGCCCGTGCCGCGAGCTCCACGTGCCCCGCCACGCCGAGGGCGGCCAGCCGGATGCCGGCCAGCATCCACTCGCCCTCCTTGCGCGACCAGCTGATCGCGTCCGCGACCCGGTCCACGGCCAGCTCCGGCTGACCACGCCACAGCGCCAGCTCCGCGCCCGTGCCGCCGGTGATCAACGCGATCTGCAGGTCGCGGTGCCAGTCCGCGCGCAGCTCCCGGATCATCCGCTCGGCCTGGTCGAACTCGCCGCGGCTGACCGCCACGTGCGTGCCCGCGGCGGCCAGCCGCGCCGACACCGTGCTGGACACCCGCAGGCCGGGCGGTTCGGCCGCGGTCGCCGCGCCGTCCCACTCGCCGCGGTAGTACCTGGTCAGGACCTGGATGATGCGCAGTTCCAGGCCGAACGAGCTCCACGTCAGCCCGGTCGCCTTGGCCCGCGCCACGCCCTGGTCGAACACCCGCCCGGCCTCGTCCAGCTCGCCGAGGTCGTAGTGGTGCAGGCCGAGGAAGTACCGGGCCCGCAGCTCGGTGCTGACCGCGTCGGCCTCCATCGCGCACGCCACCGCCGCCGTCAGGTGCTCGCGCGCCCGGGACACCTGGCCGGCCGGCTCGTCCAGCAGGCCCAACGTGGTCAGCGCGTCCGCCACGGCCGACTCCGCGCCCGCCGCGCGGCCGTCGGCCACCGCCAGCTCGGCGCGCTCACGCGCCTCGACGTACTTGCGGTCGTGCCGCAGCGCCGCCGCCCACACCGCCAGCACCCAGGCGCGGGCCGGGCTCGCGGGCCGGTCCCGGACCAGCCGCCACGCCTCCTCCACCGCGTGGTACTTCTCGTCGTCGGTGCCGTCGATCACCTGCAACGCCTGTGCGAAGCGCCGCCACATCACGGCCGCTTCCTCGGGGTCGGACTCGTCCACGACGGTCGTGCCGGTGCGGGCGAACGCGATGGCCCGCTCGGGCTGGCCCGCCGTGCCCGCCGCCCACGACGCGCTGCGCAACAGGTTCAGCTCGGTCAGGCCCGGCGGACGCTGCTCGGCGGGCACCGCGTGCCACAGCTTCAGCGCCTGCTCCAGGTGCCGCAGCGACTCGGCGGGCGCGCCGGCGGCCTGCGCCTCCTGCCCCGCGTCGACCGACGCCCGCAGCGCGCGGGCCAGGTCGTGGGACTCCAGGCTGTGGTGGGCCAGCGCGGCGGCGGCGCCCCGGTCGCCGGACGAGGCCAGCCGGTCGGCGTACGCGGAGTGCAGCCGCACGCGTTCACCGGGCAGCAGGTCGTGGTAGACGGTCTCCCGCAGCAACGCGTGCCGGAACGTGTAGACCTCGGCGCGGTCGACCAGCAGCACGTGGTGCTGCACGGCCTCGCGCAGCGCTCCGTCCAGCGCGAAGTCGTCCATGCCCGCCACGTCGCGCAGCAGGTCGTGGCGCACGGACCGGCCGCCGACCGACGCCACCCGCACCACGCGCTGCGCGTCCGGGGAGAGCCGTTCGATGCGGGCCAGCAGCACCTCGGCGAGCGTCCACGGCACCTCGCGGTCACCGCAGCTGGCGACCGCGATCAGCTCCTCGGCGAAGAACGGGTTGCCGTCGGAGCGCTCGGCGACCTCCAGGACCAGCTCGTCGGACAGGTCGTCGGCCAGCGCGGCGACGAACGAGCGCGCGTCGATCGCGCTCAACGGGGTCAGGTCGAGCCGCCGCACGGCGGGCAGCCGCACCAGCTCGTTGAGCAGGGGCCGCAGCGGGTGGCTGCGGTGCAGGTCGTCGGACCGGTAGGTGCCCACCACCAGCAGCCGCTGCGAGCGCAGCCGGGACAGCAGGAACGACAGCAGGTAGCGGGTGGAGGCGTCGGCCCAGTGCAGGTCTTCGAGCACCAGCAGCACGGGCCGTTCCTCGGCCAGGTCACCGAGCAGGCCGTGCACCGCGTCGAACAGCTGGAGCTGGCCGACGTCTTGCTCGGGACGGCGGCCGACCAGGTGCGACGGCAGGCCGGAGACCGACGTGCTGCCGTCACGGCCCGCGGGCAGCGCCAGTTCCGGCAGCAGCAGGCCCAGCGCGGGCCGGGCCGCGACGTCGAGCAGACCGGCCTGGCGCACCTGGCCCAACGCCTCGGTGAAGGGCAGGTACGGCAGGCCGGTCTCGCCGACGTCCAGGCAGTGGCCGGTGAGCACGAGCGCGTCACCGGCGGTGGCGGACAGCTCGTCCACCAGGCGGGTCTTGCCGACGCCCGCGTCACCGGCGAGCAGGATCGCACCCGCCTCGCCGCGCGCGGCGTCGTCGAGGGCGGCGCGCAGCCTGGTCATCTCCCGGCTACGCGCCACCAAGGGAATTCCGGAACCGAGGCGTGCCACACCAGGCATGCTGTCACACCTCAGGCGGCGTCGCGGTGGCCATTTCGGGTATCGGACCCCTCGTGGCCGGTGCCGTGGCCGAGCCGCCGCCACCAGGACCGCTTCACCGGGTTCGTCCGCCGGCTCACGCGGTGGTGCGCCGCGTCCGCGCGCAGCGCGGCCTGCCGGTAGTCGATCTCCGCCTTCAAGGACTCGGGCGTCCACTCCATGACTTGCTCCTCGTGTCGTTCGCTTCTCTCTGGTGACACGAAGAGTCGTCCTGAGGTGGAGGTGCGGACATCGGACGTTCACGCGGGTTACCGCGTTGGTCCCCTTACCCGCCGCCGTAAGGGGTGGCAGACGGCGGGTAAGGGATGCCTCAGGTGCACGTCAGGGCACGTCAGGTGCCCCTCAGCAGGCACCCAGGTCGCGCCAGACGCCCCACTCGCCGGTCGTACCCGGCTCCTCGCCCTGCGTCCACCACTTGGCCTGCCAGCGCTTGCCCCGGTGCGAGACCTCGTTGCCGCCGTTGTAGACCTTCGCGCGGTCCCACGCGGGCACGGTGCAGCTCGGCTGGTCGGTGGTCGTGGTGGTCGTGGTGGTCGTGGTGGTGCTGGTGGTCGTGCCCGTGTCGCCGCCGCCGCGCGGGTGGTCGGAGGCGATGGCGTAGGACTTGCCGCCGAACGTGAGCTTGAAGTTGGACGGCGACGCGATCGGCAGCTGGTAGCTCAGCGCGACGTCCACCGACGCGCCGGGCGCGAGCGACTGCCAGGTGGGCAGCGTCAGCTCGACGTGTTGGAAGTCGCCTTTGAGGCCGCCGACGTTGCTGCCGGAGTGGCCCTTGGCGGTCACCCGCAGGCCGAAGCCGGACTGGTCGGCCATGCTGCCCGGTGCGCTGGTGCCGTAGTCGAACTCGATCTTCGTGCCGCCGGGCAGGGTGGTGGTCGAGTTGTTGGTCAGCTTCAGCTTCGGCGTGATCGGGTAGTTGTTGTCGCCGAGCGCGAACCCGGAGACGGTGGCGCTCACGTTCAGCACCTCGCTCGGCGTGGTGCCGGCGGCCTTGCGCGCACCGTACGGCGCCGCGCCGCGCAGCCCTTCGTTGATCTTGGTGAGGAGCGTGTCGCCGACGGTGTACTGACCCTTGGCGCTGTCGAAGCGGTAGTCGCCCGCCAGCTCCCAGATCATGATGCCGCCGATGCCCTTGTCCGCCACGTACTTCGCCTTGGCCGCGATGGACTGCTCGTCCTCGGTGGACAGGAACACCTTCTTGTCCGCGTTCCACAGCCACGGTGAGGTGAGCGTGCTGTCGTAGAACCGTTGGTAGGAGCCGGAGATCCGGTCGGTCGGGTCGTTGGCCGGGTCGAGGCCGTGCCGGCCCAGGTAGTCCGGCGTGATCTCGTTCTCCAGGTTCTTGGCGTGCCACATGGGGTTCACGCCCGACGGAACCTCGGCACCGCCCGCGGTGGAGTCGTGCCACAGGTTGTCGATGCCGACCGCGCCGTTGCCGCACGGGGTGGTCGAACCGACGCTGGAGCCCGTACCGGGCGGGCACTTCGTCTGGTCGGGCAGCGCGGCCCGGCCCCACAGCCCGTTCGTGCCGCCGGTGACGCCCTGCCAGCCGCGGCTGTAGAACGGGACACCGATGTTGATCCGGCCGGCCTGCATCGCGCCGCGGTAGTAGTGGTAGGCCCAGTCGGTGTTCAGGTAGCCCATGCCCTCGTACTGAGGCGCGGTGTAGACGCCACCCGCGGCCAGCTCACCGTCCTTGCCGTCGTCGTAGAGCGCGGCGTTCGGGCCGACGAAGTGGTTCCACGACCCGTGCAGGTCGTAGCTCATCACGTTGAGGTAGTCGAGGTAGCGGGTGACCTGGTAGGCCTCCTGCCCGCGCAGCAGCCAGCCCGAGGCCGGCACGGCGGCGGTGAGCAGGTAGTGCTTGCCGTCCTGCGCCGAGGCGCGGTCCAGCTTCTCCCGCAACGTCTTCATGATCTTCTCGTAACCCGCCCACAGCGTGCCGCGGTTGGCGTTGGAGATCCAGAAGTCGTCCGGGTTGCCCGCGTGGTTGTTCGAGGTGGCGTACTCGTAGTCGATGTCGACGCCGTTGAAGCCGTACTCGCGGATGAAGTCGACGGCCGAGTCGGCGAACGCGTCCACAGTGGACTGCGGCTGCGCGCCGAGCCGGTAGAACCCGCCGGAGGCGTTGCGCGTGCCGTCGGGGTTGAAGAAGCCGCCCGTCTCCGCCCAGCCGCCGACCGAGATCAGCGTCTTCACGTTCGGGTGCTGCTTCTTGTACTTGTTGAGCAGGTTGAAGTGCCCCTTGTACGGCAGCGACGGGTCGAGTTCGACGCCCGGCCACGTCATGCCGGTGGAGGCGTTGTCCGGGCCGTCCGGGCCGACCGACACCCTGTTCTGCGCGTCGATGTGCGCGAACGCGTAGTTGAGGTGGGTGACCTTGGTCCACGGGATGTCGGACGCCAGGTAGGCGGGCGCGCCGTTGCGGCCCGTGCGCCAGCTGGTGAAGTAGCCGATGACCCGGCGGGAGTGGTCGGCCCCCATCGACTCCCGGCCTTCGGCGTCATAGACGGAGCAGTACGGCACCGCGACACCGGGGGTCTGGTAGAGGCCGTCGGGACGGCACTCCTCCCCCGCGGCGGCGGCACTGGGTGACGACGGGGACACGACGGCGACGACGAGTCCGGCCACCGCGGCGAGCAACGCCACGAGCGGCGACAACCTGGTTCTCCTGGACACGGCCCAGCACACCTCCTGCACGAGGCGGCGGCCACGACGCAGCGATCGAACCGTAAATAGGTCTAGACCTCTCTGTCAATAGGTCCAGACCACCTACGGGTACTCAGACCGTGGCGCGGGCCCGGGCCAGGTGGGCCCGCACCCGGTCCGCCTCCGCGGCGCCCAGCTCGGTGAACAGCGCCAGCGCCCGCTGCCAGTGCGCCACCGCCCCCGGCAGCCCTTGCCGGTCGAGCACGGTGGCCAGCCGGTCGTGCGCCTGCGCCTGGTGGTACGTGCTCCCCGCGGCCGACGCGACCGACAGCGCCGTGCGTGCGGACGTGACGGCCTGCGCGCCCTCGCCCGTCTCCAGCAGCACCATCGCCAGATCGGTGTGGCAGGTCGACTCACCGCACTGCTCGCCGACCTCGTGGTACATCGTCACCGCCGCCCGCAGCCACGACTCGGCGTCGGCGTAACGGCGCGTCTTCAGGTACAGCAGCCCGAGGTTGTGGTGGGCGTTCGCCTCGGCCCACCGCGACCCGGCCGCGCGGCTGACCGCCAGCGCCTCCCGGTACGAGGCCTCCGACTCGTCGACCCGACCCAGGAACTGCAGCATGTCCGCGACCGTGGTCAGCGCTCTGGCCTGCGCGTTCACGTCGCCGGACGCCCGCGCCACCTCCAACGCCTCGCGGTGGCGGGCCAGGGACTCGTCCATCCGCTGGAACTGGGCCAGCGCGATGCCCAGGTTGAACAGCATCACGAACTTCGCCTCGGGGTCGCCGAGCCTCCTGGCGGCCTCCAGCGCGGCCTCCGTGGTGCGCAGCCACGTCGTCCGGTCCGCCCGCAGCCACAGGAACCGCGACAGCGTGTACGGCAGCTGCCAGGCGTGCACGAGCCACTTCGGGTCCGAGCCCGGCGCGGCGGCCAGCTCGGCGGCGGCGATGATGTTGCCCTGCTCGGCGTCGAACCAGGCGTTCGCCTCGGCCGAGCCGGTCAGCTTCGGCACCTCCACCGGCACGTGCTCGGGCGCCACCCGCACGGCGCTGCCCCGCGTCACCGGCAGCCTGGCGTCGGCGAGGTCCGCGCAGTGCAGGTAGTAGTCGAGCATCCGGCCGGTCGCCTCACGCCGCTCGGCCGCCGACAGCTCGGCGGCCAACGTCCGCGTGTAGACGCGCACCAGGTCGTGCGCCCCGTACCGGCCGGGCTCGTTGACCGACAGCAGGTTCGCGGCCGTCAACGCGTCCAGCGCGCGCTGCGCGTCACCGACCCGCACCTGCGCCATGGCTCCCACCACGAACGCGGTCACGTCCGGGCCGGGGTGCAGGCCGAGCAGCGCCAGCAGCCGCGCGGGCAGCGGCGGCAGCGCCCGGCGTGACGCGTCCAGCGCCGCCCGCACGGTCGAGTCCTCGTCCTCCAGTCCCAGGGCGGCCAGCCGGCCGTGCTCGTCGTCCAGCTCGGCGACGAGTTCGGCCACCCGCAACGTCGGCGCGACGGCCAGCCGGGCCGCGGCGATCCGCAGCGCCAGCGGCAGCCCGTCGCACAGCACGGCCAGCCTGCGCAGCGCGGCGGCCTCGGTGGCGTCCCGGCCGGCGACCCGGCTCACCACGGCCACCGACGCGTCCGGGTCCAGCATGTCCAGCTCGACCAGCCGCGCCTCGGCGTGCGCGACCAGCCCGACCAACCGCCGGCGGGACGTCACCAGCACGCACGACGGCGGTCCGGGCAGCAGCGGCAGCAGCTCGGTCGAGCCGCGGGCGTTGTCCAGCATCACCACCATCCGCCGGTCCGCGATGAGCGTGCGGAACAGCGCCGACCGCTCCTCGACCGTCACCGGGATGTCCGGTGACGGCACGCCGAGCGTGCGCAGGAACCGGCTCAGCACCTCGCCCGCGCCCAGCGGCTCCTGGTTGGGGTCGTAGCCGTGCAGGTCCACGTACAGCTGCCCGTCCGGGAAGTCCTCGCGCACGCGTTGCGCCCAGTGCAGGGCGAGCGCGGTCTTGCCCACCCCGGCCGGTCCCGTGACGACGAGGACCAGCCCGCCCTCCGGGTAGGACGCCAGCAGTCCGTCCAGGCGCTTGAGCTCGTCGTCGCGGCCGATCAGGGACACCGAGGCGCGCGGCAGCTGCGCGGGCGTGATGGCGGGTGCGGTGCCGTCGGCCGGGCGCAGCGCCATCGGCCTGGTCGGGCGGTCCGGCTCGGGGTCCTCCCCTGCCAGCACGGCCTGCTGCAGCTTGCGCAGCTCCGGTCCCGGCTCGACGCCCAGCTCCTCCACCAGCACCCGGCGTGCCTCGCGGTAGACCGCCAGTGCCTCGGCCTGCCGCCCCGCCTGGCACAGCGCGCGCATCAGCAGGCCGTGCCCGCGTTCCCGCAACGGGTGCTCGCCGACCAGCGTGGTCAGCGACGGCACCAGCTCCGCGCCACGGCCGATCAGCAGCAGCAACTCGGCCCGCTCCTCCAGCACGGCGAGCCTGCGTTCGACCAGTCGACCGCGCTCCACCTCGGCGAACAGACCCACGACACCACCGAGCGGCTCGCCGCGCCACAGGCCGAGCGCCTCGTCCAGCGCGGTGGCCGCCGCGATCAGGTCACCGGACGCGCGCAGCCGGGCCGATCCCGCCACGCCGCGCTCGAACTCGTCCAGGTCGACCTGCTCAGGGTCGACCCGGAGCAGGTAGCCGTCGCCGACCGAGGTCAGCAGCTCGGCCGGGGCACGGCGGGCCCGGCTGGGTTCCAACGCGCGGCGCAGCCCGGCCACGTAGGTCTGCACCAGGTTGACCGCGCTGGTGGGCGTGTTGTCGCCCCACACGGCCTCGATGATCTGGCCGCGGCTGACCGGCGTGTTGCGGGCCAGCAGCAGCACCGCCAGCACGGCACGCTGCTTGGCGGCGCCGAGGTCGACCTCCCCGCCGCCGCGCACCGCCCGGAGCAGGCCGAGCACCTCGAACCGCAAGCGCTCGCCGCCGCCGTCTGCCACCGACCGATCCTTCGCCGAACGTCGAGTCCCCCGACTGAGCCTAGGAGATCACTTCAGTCCGGCTCCAGTCGTCCTGTAGCCGCATTCTTACGCTAAGCGTGTCCGATCGACCACACAGGGCGAACCCCGGTGAGCGAGGTTGGACCAGACAGCGGAACCTCCGCTGCTCTCCCTGAACGACGAGGGCAGGCCGGCGTGCAAGGGGCATCCAGCCCGCGGCGGCGGAACGCCGGCCCGCCCTCGTCCCCTTCTCCACCGGAGACGGGTCGTCCGGTAGGGGATGACCCACCTCCATTGCCCTCCCCCCAGTGGAAGGGGCCGCGACCGGGATCCGAACCCCCGGCCGCGGCCCCTTCGACTACGTCCGGCGGACGGTGCGCGGGTCAGGCGACCTCTTCCAGCTCCCGCGGCTCGCCCGCCTTGGCCGCCTTGCGCCGCTTGCGCAGCACCACCACGGCGCCGACCACCACCGCGATGCCCATCAGGCCCCACATCGCGCCGTTGAACACCGACTCGATGTACTTCGCGGACGCGCCCGCCGCCGAGCCGATGCCGATGTGCAGCGCCGACCAGCTGACCGCGCCCGCGATCGACGCGGGCAGGAACCGGCGGTACTCCAGCTTCGACGCGCCCGCCGACGCGGGCACCAGGGTCCGCACCACCGGCATGAACCGGGCGAAGAACACCGCCCAGGCACCACGCCTGCGCAGCAGCGCGCCCGCCTTGTCCCAGTGCTCCTGGCCGAGCTTGCGCACCACCTTGCTGTCCCGCAGCCGGTCGCCGTACCGGCGGCCGAGGAAGTAGCCGATGCTGTCGCCCGCCACCGCGCACACCGACACCACCAGCCACATCACCAGGAACCGGGGCACGCTGGTGACCGTCGTGGCGGCCAGCAGCAGCGCGCTCTCGCCCGGCGCGATGAAGCCCACGCCCAGCGTGCACTCCGCCAACGTCAACGCGCCCGTCACCGCGAGCACGGCGGGCTGCGGCAGACCGGCGAGCCCTTCCAGGGCGTCGGTCAGCAAGGCCATGGTTCATCCCCCTGTGGATCATGACGAGCACCGGAGTGCAGGCTAAGGGGAGTCCACCGCAACCACGCCGGGGGGCGCATCGGACCGAGGGCTGACCGACCACCAGACCACGGTCGTACGGGCCGGTGGCCGAAAGTCAGGGATGCGCCTTAAGGGCGGTCGAAAACGTCGTTCTTCGCGGTGCGCACGAATCGGGACCACTGGGCGAAACCGAAGTCCAACTCGCCGCCGGTCCGGTTCTTCGAATCGCGCACGCCGGCCGCGTCCCGGTCGAGCGCGATTTCCACGCACTCCGGACCACCCGCGGACGACCGCGTGCTCTTGCGCCACTGGCGTCGCATGGCCTTCACCTCGGATTCAGGCGAGCTCGCGCGCCACCCGCCCGATCAGCGCGGACGAGGCGGCCGGGTCGAGCGATTCGGCGCTGAGCCGAGCGAACATGTCGGAATACCGGGCGACGTCCGAGGGGTGTTCCCAATAGACGTCGCCTTTCGGGCTTTCGATGTATACCACGGCCGGATCCGACTGCTCGGGAAACGACAGGATGACGAACGGACCGTCCAGCGCAGCGTGACCGCCCGCCTCGAACGGGGCCACCTGGAGAGTGATGTTCGGCCGTTTTCCGACTTCGAGGAGTCGTCTCAACTGCTCGGCCATCACCTCCCGGCCGCCCACCAGCCTCCGCAAGGCTGCCTCGTCCACCACCACGTGCAGGCACAGCGGGTCGTCCTCCACCAGCAGCGCCTGGCGCGCCTTGCGCAGCTCCACCCGGCGGTCCACCTCGGCGGGCGCGGCGCCCGGCAGCACGGCCCGGATCAACGCCCTGGTGTAGGCCTCGCACTGCAGCAGGCCCGGCACCATCAGCCCCTGGTACGTGCGCACCCACTCGGCGTCGGCCTCGAACCCGACGTACCGGCCGGGCGCGATGTCGCCGAACTCGTCCCACCACGCCCGCCGCCGCGCGTCACGGGCCAGCTGCACCAGCTCGTCCAGCGTGGCCCGGTCGGCGCCGTAGGCGGCGAGCATGTCGCGGACGTCGCGCGGCGTGACGCCGACGCGGCCGGTCTCGATGCGGCTGATCTTGGACGCCGAGCACTCCAGCCGCGCGGCGACGTCCTCGATGGTCAGGTCGGCCGCCTCGCGCAGCCTGCGCAGCTCGCTGACCAACCGTCGCTTGCGCAGCGTCGGGCTGCTGCCCCGTGGCATGCGGACACCTTTCGTCTGCGGCCCGGACCCGTCGGGCCGCAGACCAGTCTGTGTCCGCCCGCGGACGGAGCAAAGTGACGTCATCCATTCGTGTACTGCAACTTGCAGACAGCCGGCAGCGGTAACAGGCTGCGTGGAGCACACCGCCCCAGGGAAGGAGCGCTGAAGGTGTCCACCACCGTCTTCAGCCAGCTCGACCGGTCCCTCCGCGAACACCTGGCCACGCTGGTCCGCCTGGCGGCGATCGGCGACGACGAGACGGCGGTCGAACTCGCCCGCTGCGAGCTGCCCAGGGTGGTGACCGCGGTCAAGGCGTTGCTGGACGAGCACACGCCCGACGAGCACGGCCGCTGCCCTACCTGCCGCACCCGCCGCTTCCGCCGCCGCCTGCCCTCGCCGTGCCGGGCGTACCTCGGCGCGCAGCTCGCGCTGACCGTCAGCGGCGACGAGCCGTCCGGCAACCACCGCAAGCACCTGCGCAGCGTCGGTTAGCCACCACAGCCGAGCGGGGGCGCGTCCCCGCTCCGGTCGGGCGACGCGCTCCCCCACGCCACCGAGCCCCACCAGCGCCGCCCGACCCCAGCCGAGCCCGAGGCACCCGAACCGACCCCGTACCCCCGACCGGGACCGGTTCGGTGCCGGACGACCGCCACCTCGCCGGTCCGGGCTCGGCACCGGGGTGGTCGGCCCGGTCAACCGGGCCGACCACTCCGTTGAATGGCCGCTGCTCCGCAGACGGCGGCGAGGTCGCCTGGAAGTCGGTCGTTCGCGCCCTGATTTCCCGACGATCGAAAAGCGTGATCGCCGGGAAATGAGGACGCGAACGATCGACGCGACCTCGCGGGTGGGTGGTGCGGCCCCGCGAGGTGGGCGGTGGCGAGCACCGGCGGGCGGCGGAGCTTGCGAGCACCGGCGGGTGGGCGCTTGCGAGCGCCGGCGGGTGGGCGCTTGCGAGCGCCGGCGGGTGGGCGGAGCTTGCGAGCACAGGTGGGTGGTCAGGCGTGGACGGATTGGAGGCCGTCGCGTTCCGGGTCGACCAGGTAGACGCGGGCCGCCGAGATGTCGAAGTACATGCCGACCAGGCGCAGCGACCGCGTGGCCACGGCCTCACGCACGCTCGGGTACGCCATCAGGTTGTCCAGCTGCTGGGCGACGTTCGCCACCGACAGCCGTTCCACCGGCGGCAGGTCGGACTCGCCCGCGTGGAACCGGATGAGGCTCGGCTCGACCGCCTTCAGCCACGCGTGCAGTTGCGTGCCCGGCCGGGTCGAGCCGTGCACCACCGCCTTCATCGCGCCGCAGTCGGAGTGGCCGCACACCGCGATCGTCTCGACCGCCAGCACCTCCACCGCGTACTCGATCGCCGCACCGACCGAGTCGTCACCGTCCAGCGGCACGAGGTTGCCGATGTTGCGCACGCAGAACAGGTCACCCGGCCCGCTGGTGGTGATCAGGTTCGGCACCACGCGGGAGTCGGCGCAGGTGATGAACAGTTGACGCGGGCGCTGGCCGCGCGCGCCCAGCTCCGCCAGGAACGGCCGGACCAGCGGCGCGGTGGTGCGCTCGAACTCGCGCATGCCGCGGATCATCGGGTCGGCGTCCGCGCGCGGCCGCGGCACGGTGACGTGCCGGTGGCGCTGCCAGTGCGACCACGGCGCGAACCACCTCGGCAGCGGCGACAGCGGCGTCTTGCGCAGCGCGGGGATGCCCTTCCTGGCCTTGCTGAACCAGGTGTCGTGCACCTCGTCCACCTCGACGTGGCCGCCCAGCCGCTCGTAGCCGACGCGCCAGTCGTCGATCGCCTCGAACGCGCCGTGGTCGAGGAAGTCGATGTGCAGCTCCAGCATTACGCGCTGCCCCAGCGGGATGGTGCGCAGGCCGCGCACCAGCCGCCCGACGCCGAGGAACACCAGCGAGCCGCGGATCACCACCCGCCAGCCGTCCGGCTCCTGCTCGATCCGCACCGACGAGCGGGTCAGTCGGTGCAGCGACCGCAGCGCCGCCACCGCGACGCCCAGCAGCACGCCCTCCACCAGGCCGAGCGCCACCACGCCCAGCACGGTGACCGCGTACGCGGCGAACTCGCCGTGCCGCCACAGCGCCCGCATCCGGCGCACGCTCACCAGCCGCGCGCCCATCACCACCAGCACGCCGGCCAGCGCGGCCATCGGGATCAGCTCCAGCACCCAGCCGAGCGCGAGCACGAACACCGCGATCCACAGGCCGTGCAGCACGGTCGAGGCACGGGTGCGCGCGCCCGCCGCGACGTTGGTGGAGCTGCGCACGATCACGCCGGTCACCGGCAGCCCGCCGAGCGCGCCCGCGACCGCGTTGGCGGTGCCCTGGGCGACCAGCTCGCGGTCGAAGTCGGCGCGCGGGCCGTCGTGCAGCTTGTCCACGGCCACCGCCGACAGCATCGACTCGACGCTGGCCACCACCGCCACGGTCAGCACCGCGAACACGATCCCGGCGAAGCTCCCGGACGGCATCTGCGGCAGCACGACCTGGCCGAGCGGGTCGTCGGGCAGGTCGACCCGGGTCACGTCCATCCCGGACCCGACGACGGTCGCCGCCAGCACGGCCACCAGCGGCGCGGGCACGACCGACGCGCGCGGCACCTTGGGCCACAGCACGAGCACCAGCACGGTGAGGGCGCCGACCAGCAGGGCGGGCCACCGCACGTCGGTGGTGAAGAGCTTGGCGAGGTTGTCGAACACCGAGGTGGCCGCCGCGCCGCCGAGGACGACGGTGAGCTGGCCGACCGCGATGCTCACGCCGATGCCGGCGAGCATGCCGTGCACCACGGCGGGCGAGAGCGACAGCGCGAGGCGGCCGAGCTTGCTCAGTCCGAACAGGACCTGGACGCCACCGGCGGCGAGGGTGATGGCCGCCGTGGCGGCCCAGCCGTACTCGGCGATGATGCCCGCGGTGATCACCACCATGCCCGCCGCCGGTCCGCTGACCTGCAACGGCGCCCCGGACAGCGCGCCCGCCACGAGGCCGCCGACGACGGCGGAGATCAGCCCGGCCATCAGCGGCGCGCCGGTGGCGGCGGCGATGCCGAGGGAGAGCGGCACGGCGATCAGGAACACCACCACGGAGGCGGGCAGGTCGTGCCGCAGCACGGTGGCGAGGCCGCCCGGAGGGCCCGCCGTGGTGTGCTCGCCTGCGTGGGACTTGTTGGGGCGCGGCCGGTTCATGTCGGGTCCTTTCGAGCGGCAAGGGGTCATCACCCCACGCGGGCGCGCGGGGTGTCGTCACATCGGGGAGGGGTGCCTACGACCGTGCTAAGGGCGGCAGCAGGCGCGGCCAGCAGGCTTCGAGTCGGAACTCGGCCCCGGCGCGGTGGTGAGGGTTCGCCACGGTGGCACCTCCGTGTCGGCACAGGGAGAACGTGTCGGCACAGCCCGCGTCGCACAGGTCGCGTCCTCACCATGATGACTGAGGAAGTGGCCGGTCTGACAGCGGTTCCACCCGGTCGTGTTGATCACGACCGGGGTCGTCACCCGTGGTGAGGACTTACCGGCCGACGGCCGCGTAGGCGCGGCTGACCGCGAACGTGCCGCCGCACAGTCCGAAGAGGACGGCCGCGAGGTGGCCCACGGCGGCGAACTCGGGCACCGCGCCGAACCACTCGGCGCTCAGCAACGGGTACGCGACGAGCAGCGCCAGCCACGGCACGCGCAGCACCACTGGACCCAACACGGTGATGGCGCCCGCCGCGGTGAACGCCGCGTAACCGACACCGACGTCGATCACGTCGGTCAGATCGGTCGGGTAGACACCCGAAGAGATGACTACGGCGGTGACGAGCACCGCGCCGACGTGGCCCGCGAGGACCACCGCGACGGCCCGCCACGGGCCGACCTCGCGTTCCAGCACACCGAGGCAGAGGGCCACCGCCACCACGGCGAGGGCGGTGGCCGGCAGGCCGTCCCCGGCGGGGTCGAGCACGAACGCGCTGCCCAGCAGGGCGTTGACCGGGTGGTCGGCGAGGTTGGCGGCGTTCGTGCTCAACGACTCCCGCACCTGCGCCGACATCCCGTCGGCGAACACGAACCGCATCAGCAGCGCGAGCCCCGCCACGGCCGACAGGTAGCCGGCCGTGACGGGGTGGCGGCGGAAATGCTCACGCACCCGGCCATGGTCGGGCCAACGGGCTCAGGCGTCCACCTGAGACCTGTCACCCGACCAGAGGGTGTGGAAGCTGCCCTCGCGGTCGGTGCGGCGGTAGGTGTGCGCGCCGAAGAAGTCGCGCAGCCCCTGGATCAGCGACGCGGGCAGGCGCTCGGACCGCAGCCCGTCGTAGTACGCCAGCGCGGACACGAAACCGGGCGCGGGCACGCCCGCCGACACCGCCTTCACCACGACCCGGCGCCACGCCGCCTCGGCCGAGCGCACCGCGTCGCGGAAGTAGTCGTCCACGAGCAGCGAGGCCAGCTCCGGCGCCTTGTCGTAGGCCTCGCGGATGCGGTCGAGGAACCGGGCCCGGATGATGCAGCCGCCGCGCCAGATCGTGGCCATCGCGCCCAGGTCGAGGTCCCAGCCGTACTCGGCGCTCGCCGCGCGCATCTGGTCGAAGCCCTGCGCGTACGCCACGACCTTCGACGCGTACAGCGCCTGCCGCACGTCCTCGACCAGCGAGTCGTCCGCGCCGCCCGCGACCTCGGCGGGCCCGAACGCCTCCCGCACCGCCTGCCGCTGGCCCGCCCGCCCGGACAGCGACCGCGCGAACACCGCCTCGGCGATGCCGGTCACCGGCACGCCCAGCTCCAGTGCCTCCTGCACGGTCCAGCGGCCGGTGCCCTTCTGCTCGGCCTCGTCCGCGATCACGTCCACCAGCGCGGCACCGGTCTCGACGTCGACGTGGCCGAGCACCTCGGCGGTGATCTCGACCAGGTAGGACTCCAGGTCGCCGGTGTTCCAGCCGCGGAACACCTCGGCCACGTCGGCGGGCGCCAGGCCGCCTACCCGGTGCAGCAGGTCGTAGGCCTCGGCGATGAGCTGCATGTCGGCGTACTCGATGCCGTTGTGCACCATCTTCACGAAGTGCCCGGCGCCGTCCGGCCCGACGTGCACGCAGCACGGCACGCCGTCGACCTTGGCCGCGATGTCCTCCAGGACCGGCCCGAGGTGCGCGTAGGACTCCTCGGACCCGCCCGGCATGATCGACGGGCCGTTGAGCGCGCCCTCCTCGCCGCCGGAGACGCCCGTGCCGACGAAGTGCAGCCCGGCCTCCTTCAGCGCGGCCTCGCGGCGGCGGGTGTCGGCGTAGTGGGCGTTGCCGCCGTCGATCACCATGTCGCCGGGCTCCAGCAGGGGCACCAGCTCGTCGATGACGGCGTCGGTCGGCCCGCCCGCCTTGACCATGATGATGATCTGGCGGGGCGTCTGGAGGCTCGCGACGAGCTCTTCCAGCGTCTCGGCCGGCACGAAGTCGCCCTCGTGGCCGTGGTCGGCGATGAGCGCTTTGGTGCGGGCGTGGCTGCGGTTGTGCACGGCGACGCGGTAGCCGTGCCGGGCGAGGTTGCGCGCCAGGTTGCTGCCCATGACGGCGAGCCCGGTGACGGCGATCCGCGCGGGTGCCTCGGAGGTGGTCATCTGCCCAGCCTGCCGAAATCCGCGCCCGTGCGCACCTGTCCGGCACCCCTGAACCCCGTTGTGCACTGCGGCGACGATCACCCCTGTAACATCGTGAAACAGCAGTGGAACGGGGGACGCGGATGGCCAGGGCGACGGTGCGGGACGTGGCACGGGCCACCGGGCTTTCCATCGCCACGGTGTCCCGCGTGCTCAACGGGCAGGCCAACGTCGCCGAGCACACCCGCGAGCTGGTGCTGCGCACGGTCGCCGGGTTGGGCGTGGAGGGGCCGAGGGCACGCGGCGTGAAGCCCGCGGGCCCGATCTACGTGCGCTGCCCGTACCTGCTCACCGACTACTTCGGGCTGATCGTCTCCAGCGTCGCCGAGACGTTGGCGCTGCACCACCGGCAGGTGCTGCTCAGCGCGGGCGTGTCCGCGCAGCGCGAGACCGTGCTGCCGGGCCTGGCGAGCCGGTCGGACGTGGGCGGCGCGATCCTGATCCTGCCGCCGGAGCCGGCCGAGGAGCTGGTCCGGTTGCGCGACCGCCGGTTCCCGTTCGTGGTGGTCGACCCGCGCACCGAGCTGCCGCGCGACGTGGCGTCGGTGTCGGCGGCGCACTTCGCGGGCGCGCGGCGGCTGATGGCGCACCTGGTGGAGCTGGGGCACCGGCGGATCGGGATCATCGGCGGTCCCGGCGACTGGCTGGTCAGCGACGGCAGGCTGGCCGGGTACGCGGCGGCGTTGTCCGACGTGGGCGTGCTGCCGTCGGCGGAGCTGCTGCGGCACGTGGACGAGCCGACCGAGGAGAACGGCCACCTCGTCGCCCGTGAGCTGCTCGGCCTCGCGGACCGACCGACGGCGCTGGTCGCGTTCAACGACAAGATGGCGGTCGGCGCGTTGCGGGCGGCCCGGGAACAGGGCCTCGACGTGCCGGGTGACGTGTCGATCGCCGGTTTCGACGACCTGGACCTCAGCCGTGCCACGCGGCCGGAACTCACCACGGTGCGGCAGCCGTTGCAGGAGATGGGCCGGATGGCCGTGACCCTGCTGATGCGGCTGCTCGACCGGCACGAGCTGGAAGCCCTGCACGTCGAGCTGGCCACGGAACTGGTGGTCCGGGCGTCCACGGGCCCCGCGCCGCGCGCCTGACGCACCGCGTTCCACTCGTTTCACGGTATTTACCGGTATAAATCCGTGACCTTGACACGGGCTCGGCGCCATTGTTTCCTTCACCTGCGGACAAGTTCCACAAATGTTCCACTTTGTTTCAGACTGCCGACCCCTGCCCACAACGTCGTGAAAGGAGTCCGGGGTGCCCTCTTCCCACCGTCGGGCTTTCATCAGCGCCGGCATAACGTTGATCACGGTCGCCGCCGCCCTCGCCGCCTCGCAGCCCGCCGCCGCGGCAGGCGAGTCCGTCAACGTCTACCTGACCACCACCTCCGACAGCGGCGGCCGCACGGTCACCCGCGGTCTCCAGCAGCAGCCGTCGATCGCGTTCGGCTCGAACGGCGGTGGCGCGACCCACACCATCACCGTCAACGAGGGCACGACCTACCAGCGGTTCGAGGGCGGTGGCGCGTCGATCACCGACACCACCGCCTACCTGCTGCGCGGCGGTCCGGTCTCGGCCGCCACCCGGGACGCGGTGATGCGCAAGCTGTTCCACCCGGTCGACGGCATCGGCCTGTCGTTCGTGCGCAACCCGATCGGCGCCTCCGACCTGTCCCGGCCGGGCAACGTCTCGCTCGACGACACGTGCTGCGACCTCGACGACTGGGGCACCAACGGCTACGACACTAACGTGCGGCTGCTGACGCAGCAGGCCAAGCAGCTCAACCCGCAGCTGCGGGTCAAGGGCGTGCCGTGGAGCGCGCCGGGCTGGATGAAGGACAACGGCCGGATGGACCAGATGGGCTGGCTCAAGTGGGAGTACGCACCCATGTACGCCCAGTACTTCGTGAAGTACGTGCAGAGCTACCAGGCGGCGGGCATCCCGATCGACTACGTGTCCGTGCAGAACGAGCCGAACTGCTGCCAGGCGTCCAACCCGACCGCGATGAACTACCCCGGCATGAGCTGGAACCCGGCGGGCCTGGTCGAGTTCACCAAGAACAACCTCTACCCGGCGTTCCGCGCGGCGGGCATCAACACCAAGGTGCTGGTGCACGACTGGAACTACGGCGACTACGCCAACTTCGGCTCCGGCGTGTTGAACGACGCGGGCGTGCGCAACGACCCGTTGTTCGGCGGCATCGCCTGGCACGGCTACTTCGGTGACCCGGCGGTCGGCACGCAGGTACACGACCAGTACCCGAGCGTGCGGCAGTTCAGCACCGAGCACTCCGGCGGCACGTGGATCTCCAACCAGCACAACGAGGACATGGCCGACATCGTCAACTACGCCCGCAACTGGAGCTCCAGCCTGGTGAAGTGGAGCCTCGCGCTGAACCAGAACATGGGCCCGCACAACGGTGGTTGCGGCACGTGCACCGGCCTGATCACCGTGCAGGAGGGTGGGTCGCGGGCCGGCCAGGTCGACTACACCGTCGAGTACTACACGACCGGGCACCTGACGAAGTTCGTCAAGCCGGGCGCGTACCGGATCGACTCGACCGCGAACGGCACCGTGCAGAACGTGGCCTACCGCAACCCGGACGGCTCCAAGGCCCTGATCGCGCACAACGGCGGCACGTCGTCCCAGTCGATCCGGGTCAACTGGGGCAACCAGTCGTTCACCTACACCCTGCCCGCCCGCACCTCGGCGACGTTCACCTGGCAGGGCACGCCCGGCAGCGGCGGTGGCACCGGCGGCGCGATCACCGGACTGGCGGGCAAGTGCATCGACGTGGCGGGTGCGAGCAGCGCCGACGGCACGGCGGTGCAGCTGTACACGTGCAACGGCACCGCGGCGCAGCAGTGGTCGCGGCCCGGTGACGGCACGCTACGCGCGCTGGGCAAGTGCCTCGACATCAAGGACCGCGGCACCGCTGACGGCGCGCAACTGCAGCTGTGGAGCTGCGCGGGCGGCGCGAACCAGCAGTGGACCTACACCTCGGGCCGCGACCTGGTGAACCCGGCGACCGGCAAGTGCGTGGACGTCACCGGCAACAACAGCGCCGACGGCACCAGGCTGCAGATCTGGACCTGCACCGGCGGCGCCAACCAGAAGTGGACCATCGCCTGACCGCTGTAGTCCGACCGCTATACGGGGTCCCGCTCCGACGGCGCGGGACCCCGCTGCACCGTTCACGCGGCGAGCACCGACGCCGCCATGCCGATCAGCGCCGTGCCGCACAACCGCTCGAACACCGGCCGCACCTTCGGCCGCGTGAGCAGTGCCGAGAGCCGTCCGGCCAACGGCACCACCACGGCCCAGAAGCACGCGAACACGCCCACCGCGACGGCGGAGAGCAGCGCGGCCTGCGGCAGCGGCAGGGCCGCCGGGTCCATGGCCTGCGGGACCAGGCTGAGGAAGGTGAGCATCACCTTCGGGTTGAGCAGGTCGCACAGCACGCCGCGCAGGAACAGCGACCGGTCCGACTTCGGCGCCTGCCTGATCGGCCCACCGCGCCGTGCCGCCCTCAGCGTGGCGATGCCCAGGTAAGCCAGGTACAACGCACCGACCGCCTTGACCGCCAGCAGCGCCGCCGGTGCCGCCGCGACCAGCGCGGACAGCCCCACCGTGGCCAGCAGGGCGTGCACCAGCAGCCCGGTCACCACGCCCGCCGCGGTCAGCGCGCCGTACCGCACGCCGCGCACGGCGTTGCCGGTGATCAGCACGAAGTCCGGGCCGGGCACGACGGTGATGACGACGAGGGCGAGCAGGAAGGAGGTCCAGGCGATGTGCACGGCCGCATCCTCGGCCACTCGTTCGGGTGTGTTCCACCTGGGGATTACAGTGTTCGGTTGTGAGCGAGACAGCCGAACTGGATTCGGTCGACTGGCTGATCCTGGAGGCGTTGCAGAACGACGCGACGCTGCCGAACCGGAGCCTGGCCGAGTTGGTGGGCATCGCGCCGTCGACGTGCCTGCAGCGCGTGCGCCGGCTGCGTGAGCTGGGCGTGATCACCGGTTTCCACGCCGTGGTCGACCCGCGGACCACCGGGCTGCCGCTGGAGGCCGTGGTGTCGGTCAACGTGCGGCCGCACACCAGGCCGGTGGTGGCGGCGTTCCGGCGGTTCGTGATGGCGCAGCCGGAGACGCGCTCGCTGTTCCACGTCAGCGGGCAGGCGGACTTCCTGGTGCACATCGCGGTGGCCGACAGCACGCACCTGCAGGCGTTCCTGATGGACAAGATCGCCTCGCGCACGGAGGTGCGGAACCTGACCAGCTCGGTGGTGCTGGAACGGGTCGAGACCCGGGCCCTCACCCCGTCGGACGACCAGCGCCCCACCCACCGCAGGCGCCGCGTCTAGCCCCGCGCAAGGATTCCCGGCGGGTAGGTTTTCACCATGGACCCTGACGAGTTCCGCCGCATCGGCCACGAGGTGATCGACTGGATCGCCGACTACCGCTCGCGCGTCGAGGACTTCCCGGTCAGGTCGCCGGTCGAGCCAGGGTGGGTGCGGGAACAGCTGGCCGGGCTGCCCGAGCGGGGTGAGGGCTTCGCCGGCCTGCTCGCGGACCTGGACCGGGTCGTGCTGCCGGGGACCACGCACTGGCAGCACCCCGGCTTCTTCGCGTACTTCCCGTCCAACGCCTCGCTGCCGTCGGTGCTCGGCGACCTGCTGTCGTCGGGGCTGGGCGTGCAGGGCATGTTGTGGTCCACCTCGCCCGCCGCCACCGAGGTCGAGCAGCACCTGATGGACGAGCTGGTGGGCGCTTTCGGCCTGCCGTCGTCGTTCCTCGGCGGTGGCGTCATCCAGGACACCGCGTCGTCCGCCGCGCTGGTCGCCATGCTCGCCGCCCTGCACCGGGCGTCGGACGGCAAGTGGCGGCAGTCCGGTGTGGACGGCACCGAGACGGTGTACGTGTCGTCCCAGACCCACTCGTCGCTCGAACGGGCGGCGCGGATGGCGGGGCTGGGCGAGCAGGCCGTGCGGGCGATCGGGGTGGATTCGCGGCTGGCGATGCGGGTTGACGACCTGGCGTCCCGGATCAGGTCCGATGTGGAGGCCGGGCGGCGACCGGTCATGGTGTGCGCGACGGTCGGTACCACGGGCACGGGTGCGGTGGACCCGGTGCGCGAGATCGCCGCGTTGTGCGCGGAGCACGGGATCTGGCTGCACGTGGACGCGGCGTGGGCGGGCCCGGCGGCGCTGTGCCCGGAGTTCCGGGGCTTGTTCGACGGCGTGGAGCTGGCCGACTCGTTCACCGCGAACGCGCACAAGTGGATGCTGACGGCGTTCGACCTGTCGTTGTTCTGGACGGCGCACCCGGACGTGCTGGTGGACGCGCTCACGATCCTGCCGGAATACCTGCGGAACGCGGCGACCGAATCGGGTGCCGTCGTGGACTACCGCGACTGGCAGATCCCGCTGGGCCGCCGGTTCCGGGCGCTGAAGCTGTGGTCGGTGCTGCGGTGGTACGGGCTGGAGGGCGTGCGCGGACACCTGCGCGGGCACGTGGCGCTGGCGGAACTGCTCGAATCGTGGGTCGAGGCGTCCGAGGACTGGGAGCTGGTCGTGCCGCGCACGCTGTCCCTGGTCACCATCGCCCACCGCGCCGGCGACGAAGCCACGCGTGCCGCGATGGACCACGTCAACGCGGCGGGTGACGCGTACATCACCCACACCGTCGTGGACGGCAGGTTCGCCATCCGCGTGGCGATCGGCGGGGAGACCACCAAGGAACACCACGTCCGCGCCCTCTGGGACACCCTGACCGGATGACGCGCCGCCCGCCGGCTTGACAGGCAAGCGAGCACTTGCCTATAACTGGGTCGTGGACGCAGACCCTGACCTGTTCAAGGCGATCGGCGACGCGACGCGGCGCACCATCCTGGACGAACTGACCGAAAGGGACGGTCAGACGCTGTTCGAGATCTGCGGCCGGCTGACGATGAAGCACGGCCTCGCCTCGAGCCGCCAGGCCATCTCGCAGCACCTCGCGGTGCTCGAACAGGCCGGTCTGGTGCGCACCCGGCGACAGGGCCGGTACAAGTTCCACCACCTCGACACGAGCCCGCTGCGCTCGATCGTGGAGCGGTGGCCCACCGACCGAGAGGAACCGAACCCGTGATCCGCATCAACATCACCAGCGTGCTCGTCGACGACCAGGCCAAGGCGCTGGCCTTCTACACCGAGAAGCTGGGGTTCATCAAGAAGACCGACGTCCCGGCCGGCGAGGCCCGCTGGCTCACCGTGGTCTCCCCCACCGACCCGGACGGCGTCGAACTGCTGCTGGAGCCGGACGGCCACCCCGCCGCGGGCCCGTTCAAGAAGGCCCTGGTCGACGACGGCATCCCGTACACCCAGTTCGCCGTGGACGACGTCTACGCCGAGGTCGAGCGACTCAAGGGCCTCGGCGTCGAGTTCACCCAGGAAGCCACCGACCTGGGCCCGGTCGTCACCGCTGTTCTCGATGACACCTGCGGCAACCTCATCCAGTTGGCCACCATGAAGTAACCACCCGATCCCCACCGGTCACGTTCAGCGGCTCAGGGGTTGATCAGCGTCGCGAGGTCCACGGTGACCGGGAAAGGCTCGGGAACCTCGACCTTCCCGGTGCCCTGGGCGATCTGCTTGTACCTGCCGGCGACCAGGCTGAACGCGATGAGCGTGACCGGCTCGTCCAGTTCCACCACCCAGTAGTGCGGGATGCCGACCTTGGCGTACTCGATCGGCTTGAAGACGCGGTCTGTCCGGCCCGTTCCCGGCGACACGATCTCCACCGCCAAATGCAGGTCATCGGGGTTGAACCGACTCGGGTGCTCCCAGTAGCGCTCGGCCGGCACCACGACGACATCGGGTGCGCGCAGCGAGAGCGGAGGCCCTGGGTCTATCACGACATCGACGTCCTGGACCGCCACGATCCCGGCAGGCAATTGCTCTTTCAGGCAGCTGCGGAGGTTCGCCATCGCCACTTGGTGCTTCGGTGCCGGCCTGGGGGCCACCAGCAAGACTCCTTCGACCAGCTCGAAGTGGCGCGACTTGTCCTCGGGGAGCGCGTCCCACTCCTCAAGCGTGAACAAGTGGTCAGGCCAGGGCATGGTGCTCATCGCGGCCACCTCTCTTGCTCCATCGACTGCGCAGCGTAGCTGGTCGACTACAGGACCCGAAGCAGGCCCTCCTGCACCACGGTAGCCACCAACTGGCCGTCGTGGCTGTAGAAGCGGCCCGTGGCCAGGCCGCGCGCACCGGACGCCGACGGCGAGGCGCAGTCGTACAGGAACCACTCGTCGGCGCGGAACCGGCGGTGGAACCACATGGCGTGGTCCAGGCTCGCGCCCAGGACCCTGTCCGTGCCCCAGTACACCCCGTGGCGGACGAGGACGGAGTCGAGCAGGGTCATGTCCGACGCGTAGGCCAGCACGCACACGTGCAGCAGGTCGTCGTCCGGCAGCTTGCCGTCCGCCCTCATCCACACCTGGCTGCGCGCCTCGCCCGGCCCGTCCTCCCGCGCACGCCAAGGCGGCTCGGTCACGTACCGGATGTCGATCGGCCTCGGCAGCCGCGCCATGCCGACCTTCTCCAGGTACCCGGCCGCCGACTCGGCGTACGTGGGCAGCGAGGACGGCGGCGGCACGGTCGGCATCGGCTCCTGGTGGTCCAGGCCCGGCTCGTCCAGCTGGAACGACGCCGACAGCGCGAAGATCGCCTTGCCGTGCTGGACGGCGACCACGCGCCGGGTGGTGAACGAGCGCCCGTCCCGGATCCGGTCGACCTCGTACACGATCGGCACGGTCGGGTCGCCGCCGCGGATGAAGTACGAGTGCAGCGAGTGCACCCGGCGCTCGGGCGGCACGGTGCGGCCGGCGGCGACCAGGGCCTGGCCGGCGACCTGCCCGCCGAACACCCGCACGGGCGACTCGGCGGGCGACACCCCGCGGAAGATGTTCTCCTCGATGCGCTCCAGGTCGAGCAGCGCGACGAGTCGGTCGAGCACGGGCTGCCCGTGCGGCACACCGTCGGCGTCCAGGGGAACGTCCGAGAACTCGGCGGTCGCCGCGGCGCGGGCAGCCTCGGTCACGTCATCTCCTAAGCGTGGTCGTCCTCCCCCAGGCGGTGCACCCGGATGAGGTTCGTCGAGCCGATCGTGCCAGGCGGCGAGCCCGCCACGACCACGACGAGGTCGCCGGGCTGGTACCGGCCGATGTCGATCATCGACAGGTCGACCTGGCGGACCATCTCGTCCGTCGAGTCCACCTTAGGCACGAGGAACGTCTCGGTGCCCCAGGTGAGAGAAAGCTGACTGCGCACGCTGGGCTCCGGCGTGAACGCCAGCAGCGGCAGCGGGGTGTGCAGGCGGGCCAGCCTGCGCACCGTGTCACCGGACTGGGTGAACGCGACGAGTGCCTTCGCGTTCAGCCGCTCGCCGATGTCGCGCGCCGCGTACGAGATCACGCCGCGCTTGGTGCGCGGGACGTGCGTCAGCGGCGGGACCTGGGTGGACTCGGTCTCGACGGCCTCGATGATGCGGCCCATGGTCTTGACCGACTCGATGGCGTAGCGGCCGACCGACGTCTCGCCGGACAGCATCAGCGCGTCGGCGCCGTCGAGCACGGCGTTGGCGACGTCCGAGGTCTCGGCGCGGGTCGGCCGGGAGTTGGTGATCATCGAGTCGAGCATCTGGGTGGCCACGATGACCGGCTTGGCGTTCTCGCGGGCGATCTGGATGGCCCGCTTCTGCACCAGCGGCACGTGCTCCAGCGGCAGCTCGACGCCCAGGTCACCGCGGGCGACCATGACGCCGTCGAAGGCGAGCACGATCGCTTCGAGGTTGTCGACCGCCTCCGGCTTCTCGATCTTGGCGATCACCGGCTTGCGGCCGTGGCCCACGCGGTCCATGACCTGGTGGACCAGGTCGATGTCCGCGGGCGAGCGCACGAACGACAGGGCGATGAAGTCCACGCCCAGGTTGAGGGCGAACTCCAGGTCTTCGATGTCCTTCTCGGACAGGGCGGGCACGGACACGTCCATGCCGGGCAGCGACAGGCCCTTGTTGTTGCTGACGGGGCCGCCTTCGGTGACCTCGCAGACCACGTCGGGCCCGTCGACCTCGGTGACGGTCAGGCCCACCTTGCCGTCGTCCACCAGCAGCCGGTCGCCGACCTTGGCGTCCTGCGCCAGCTGCTTGTAGGTGGTGGAGACGCGGTCGTGGGTGCCTTCGACGTCTTCGACGGTCACCCGGACGATGTCACCGGTGCGCCACTCGACGGGGCCGTGGGCGAACCGGCCCAGGCGGATCTTCGGGCCTTGGAGGTCGGCCAGGATGCCCACCGCGCGGCCCGAGGCGTCGGCCGCCGAGCGGACCAGGTCGTAGACCTGCTTGTGGTCGGCATGGCTGCCGTGGCTGAAGTTCATCCGGGCCACGTCCATACCGGCCGCTACCAGCTCGTTGACCTTGTCCTCGGTCGCGGTGGCAGGACCAAGCGTACAGACGATCTTCGCGCGTCGACTCACGTGTCAGGAGCGTAGTCGCTGTCACTGGACCGATCAGGATGTACCGGGGGGTAATCTCGGCGAAACAGGCAGAATCTGCCCGGTGGGCGTCAGAATCCTTCCGTTCGTGGTCGCGGTGTTGCTCAGCGTCATCGTGCTGTTCACCCCGGCGTCAGGTGTGCCCACGGCTCCGCCGGGCACCGACAAGGTCGTGCACTTCCTGCTGTTCGCGCTGCTCATGGGCACTGGCAGGTACGCGCGCCTGCCAACCTGGCCACTGGCCGCCTGCCTGTTCGGTTACGCTGCGGTCTCGGAAGTGTTGCAGTGGCTCATCACCGCCCTGAACCGCGGCGGCGACGTCCTGGACGCCTTGGTGGACGTCGCCGGCATCGGCTTCGCGTACCTCGTGGCACGCTCAGCGGCCCGAAAACGTCGTACCCCTCTGGGAGAATAAAAGCAGGGGTCCCCTGGGGGGTGACGCCTGCGTAGCCAGCAGCCTGCCCGGCCCGTCAGCCTGCTCACCAGCCCAGCCCGGCAGCCCGCCCCGGGCCGGCCCAGCCCGCTCGGCGACCAGCCAGGCCGGTCAGCCCTGCTCGCCGGCGCGCTGGCTCAGTCCGGCAGTCCCACCTGCCGCCCAACCCCACCTACCGGACCGGCACCGCAGCCCAACCTGGCCAGCCGCAGCCCAACCTGGCCAGCCGCAACCCAGCTCGGCCCGCCACCAGCCCCGGCCTGCCTGCCAGCCAGGCCTGTCTGGCAGGCAGGCGCGTCAGCGGCGGAAGCCCAGTTCGGTCAGGCCGATGTGGTCGGCGCACCAGTCGACCAGCGGGGTGGCCTGGCGCCAGGCGTCGCGGACGCGCTTCAGGCAGCCCGGCTCGTGCAGGACGTCGTCGGGCGGCCAGACCTTGGCCACGTACACGCGCTTGTGCTTGAGCAGCTCGATCCGCGGGTGCTCGGGGTCGAGGCCGCGTGGCGCGCGCTTGAGCTTGTCGCCGCGCAGCTCCCAGCCGGACTTGGCCAGCTTGGCGAGCACCTTCTCCAGCGCACGGCCGCGTACGTCGTCGGCGACGGACTCGCGGTAGCGCGCGAGCTGGTCGGGAGCCATGGCGAACGACCCGCCGGCCACGAACAGGCCCTCGGGTCCGATCTGCACGTAGTGCGCACCGCCACCGCGGCCGAGTTCGACCACACCACCGCAGTGGTCTTTGTACGGCGTCTTGTCCTTGCTGAACCGCACGTCGCGATAGGGCCGAAAGACCTTTCCCTTGCCGAACTCGGGCTCCAGCGCGGCGAGCAACGTCTCCATCGGCGCACGCACATCACGCAGGTAGACGTGCTTGTTGTCGTCCCAGTACGCCTTGGAGTTGTCGGCGACGAGTCCGTCGTAGAAGTCGATGGCGTGTTCGCCGAAGCCGGTGAATTCCACGGCACCCAGCTTACGTTCGTCCATTCGTGGCTCATTCACTCGCTCTATCGCAACGCATGACCGAACGGTCACGTGCTGTGCATAATCGGCCGGGTGGGTAGGAAAACGGCGCTGGCCGGTTGGCTGCGCGAGCTCGACGCGGGGGAGATCCGGGACATCTTGGCGCTGCGCAAGGACGCCGCCGATCGCCGACCCCACTCGCTGCGGGCGCTGGCGGGCGAGTTGACCACGACGGCGTCGCTGCGCGCGGCGGTCGACGGGCTCGACCAGGCTTGCCGGGACGTGCTGGACACCGTGGTGCGGTTGGGTGACGCGGCCGAGGTGGAGGTGGTGGCGGAACGGTTGCGCTGCAACGGGAAGGCGTCGCGGGCCGAGCTGAGGCGGGCGTTGGCGCAGCTGCGCGCGAGGGCGCTCGTGTGGCCGGAAGGACAAAAACTGGTCGGCTCGCCGGGGTTGCGGCTGCTGGAGGACGAGCCGCCTCGCCGGATCACGCCCGCGCCGCGCACACCGCGCCGCACACCGCAGAACCGGGGTTTCGCGGACCGGGCCGCGATCACGCCCGCGACCTCCACTGTGGACGGTGTGACGCGGCTGGTCGACCTGTGCGACGTCGAGCTGGTGGTGTGCCGCGGTGGCGTGGGGTTGCGCGAGCTGCGGCGGCTCGCGGGCCTGCTGCGCGCGGACGAGAGCCGGACGCGGTTGTGGGTGGGGTTGGCCGTGGAGGCGCGGCTGCTGGCGGTGGACGACGGCAGGCTGGTGCCGACGGTCGCGGCGGACCCGTGGCGTGCGGCGTCGCCCGCGGACCGGTTGCCGGCGTTGGTGCGGGCGTGGCCGCGGATGACGTGGACGCCGGGCAAGCAGCGGCTCGCGTCGGCGGAACCGTCCTCGTCGGACGGGGGCGAGCGGACCAGGCGTGGCCTGCTGGAGCGGTATGTGGGGCTCGGTGTGGACGAGGCGTTCGAGCACCGGCACGAGGTGGTGGCGGATCTGGTGTGGACGCGGCCTGCCGTGCACGGGCGTGCGGCGACCGAGGCGGCGTTGGTGGAGGCCGAGTCGGTGGGGCTGGTGGCGCTGGGCGCGGCGACGGCGTTGGGCCGCGCGGTGCTCGCCGGCGATGAGGTGGACGGGCCGGCGGAGGTGGCGGGCCGGTTCGTGCCGCCCGCGGCGACGACCGCGCACCTGCGGCCGGACTTGACCGCCGTGGTGGCCGGGTTGCCGTCGCAGGAGCTGAGCGCGGTGCTGGACCTGGCGGCGGACGGCGCGGCGGGCGGGTGGCGGTTCAGCGGTGCGAGCGTGCGGCGGGCGTTGGACGCGGGGCACGAGCCGGACGCGTTGCTGGCGCGGTTGGCGTCGGTTGCCGAGCACGGTGTGCCGCCGACGTTGACGCACCTGGTGCGGGAGGTGGCGCGGCAGCACGGGCGGATCACGGTGACGCCGGTGGCGTGCTGCGTGCGGACGGAGGACCCGGTGCTGCTGAACGAGATCGCCGGGCACCGGTCGTTGGCGCAGCTGTCGTTGCAGCCGCTGGCGCCGACGGTGCTGGCGTCGGCGAAACCCGCCACGGAGACGTTGGCGCTGCTGCGGGCGGCGGGTTATGCGCCGACGACGTCGGCGGTGGACGGCACGGCGGTGGTGGAGCGGGTGCCGCGGCGTCGGGTCGAGCCGCCCGCGCCCCGGCGGGCGACCGGCGGGTGGCGGGCGCCGTTGACCGAGCAGGAGCTGGCGAAGCTGGCGGCGGCGCTGGTGGAGCGGGAGCGGCCGAGGTCGAAGTTCGTGCTGCCGCCGGCGGAGTCGCAGCGGATCGGCACGGTGCGGTTACTGCGCGACCAGTCGCTGGTGTTGCGCGATTCGGAGGTCGTGCTGCTGGCGGACGCGTTGGTGAGCCGCACGTCGGTGGAGATCGCCGTGGCGAACGGCCCGCGCAGCACGGTGAAGCACGTGATCACGCCGGTGGACCACGCGGCGGGCAACCTGAAGGCCAACTGCGCCCCGCGCGGCGAGCACCGCGAGTTCCTGGTCAGCCGGATCCGCTCGGTCCGCGCCGTGACGGGTGTGTGACGGCAGGTGGCCCCGATCCCGGGTCCTCGGGTCGGGGCCACGCGCGTCACGGCAGGCGGAGGTCGAGTTCGTCGGTTCGGCCTGCTTCGGCAGCCGCTTCGACCGGCGGGCCGGTGCGGTTGTCCTTGGTCGCGGTGAACTCGTAGCGGCCCGGGGTCAGGTGCCAGGTGTAGCGGCCCTGCTGGTCGGACAGCACGGCCAGTTCCGGCACCGGGTGCGGTGGGGTGTCCAGCGACCTCGGCTGCACGAGCGCGTCGCTCACCGGCAGGCCGGCGGAGTCCGTCACCACACCGGTGACGGTGGCCTGCGCGGTGGTGGGCGGTGGGGTGTCGGCGTCGGACGACGGGGTCTCCCCGCCGCACGCCGCGAGCGCCAGCACGCCGATCAGCAGCGCGAGGTGTGCGCGTCTCACGGTTCGCTCCTCTCGGTCACCGCTGGGACGGAGCGGACGGCGTTGCCGGTTGCCGCACGCCGACGAACCTCACCGGATCGGGTCAGCGCCAGCCGACGACCAGGTTGAACCGGCTCTCGGTGATGCGCGGCCCGCTGTTGTAGCCGTTGGACCCGACGCCGTAGGCGTGGAACGCCAACGAGCACCGGCCCGAGCAGCCGGACGACCCGGTCGCCCGCACGGTGTGCACGGAGCTGCCGCTGTTGCCGCCGACGGTGTCGTTGGCGTAGTACAGGCGCAGCGAACCGCTCACCCGCACCTGGTCGGTGTGGGTCCACTGCTGCTGGGCCTTGTCGCCGGGGTAGCCCTGGATCGTGGTGGACGTGCCGTTGAGCGACGCGGTGGTCCAGTAGGCGCCGTACCAGCCGGTGGTGTTGCCGATGGAGCAGTTCAGGGACGCGCCGCCGTAGTCGGCGTCGGGGTTGCCGTCGGTGGTCCAGCCGGTGTTGGACCGCAGGGTCGCCGCGGTGCAGGAGCCGTACGGGTAGCTGGTCCCGTTCGCGCCGGGGTAGAACTTGAGCTGGCCGGTGTACCAGCCGGTGCTCTGGTTGTAGACGCAGTGGCCGGCGGTCAGCACGAGGCTCGCGCCGAACATCCAGCCGGTGCAGTGCAGCCGCTCGACGCCGCTGACGGTGCGGGTGATGAGCACGGTGGCGCGGGCCGGGAAGCTCGTGGTCGGGTTGACCCGCACCCGGTTGTCGGCGCCGATGATGGACTGCACGCCGAAGTCGTCGCCGGTCGGCGAGGAGTAGCCCTGGATCTTGTGGCCGGCGGGCACGCGCTGCGCGCCGTACGCGGTCACGTCGGTCGGCACGCCCGTGCCCTCGTAGCCGGACACGCCGCGCAGCCCGCTGGTCCTGGCCGCCGTCACCACCGACTCGGTGTCGCTGGAGCCGAGCTCGACGCCCTTCGGCGTGCCCGCGGACGCGGTGGAGACGAGGCCGATCGTGGCCAGCAACGCGCTCGCCAGCGCCAACCCGACCCGTCTCGACGATCTCTGGATGTTCACCCGTGCACCCTTTCGTCGGAGGAAAAGCCCTCGACGGGTAAAGTCGCACGAATTCATGATTCGGTACGGAATAGGTAAAACTTGCGCCACTTGCCGCCTCGAATGGCCGCGACAGCCCATTCCGCACCCCCCAATGGGGGTACAAAAGTCCAGCTCAGGCCACGTGACGTGAAATAAGAGGCCGCCCCGACGTCGTTGTCGGGGCGGCCGGGTATCCAGCTAACGGCGGTCTGCGGGGGTTACACGACGGCCAGCGGGAGCATGTTGGGGATAACCGGGGACGGCAGGTCGGACGAGCCGGTCAGGTAGCGGTCCACGGCGTTGGCCACCGAGCGGCCCTCCGCGATCGCCCAGACGACCAGGGACGCGCCGCGGTGGGCGTCACCGCAGACGAACACGCCGGGCGACTGGGTCTGCCAGTCCGAGCCGCACGAGATCGTGCCGCGCGAGGTGAGCTGGATGCCCAGCCCGTCCAGCAGCGGCATGTGCTCGACGCCCTCGAAGCCGATGGCCAGCAGCACCAGGTCCGCCGGCAGCACCTCGACCTCCTCGGACGTCGGCACGACCTGTCGCCGACCGGAAGCGTCCTTCTCCACCCGCACCTTGCGCAACTGGATCTGGCGCACGTGCCCGTCGTCGTCGCCGACGAACTTCTCCACCGCGACCGCGAACTTCCGCTCCCCTGCCTCCTCGTGCGCGGGGTAGGTGCGCAGGATCCACGGCCACGTCGGCCACGGCGAGCGCGCGTCGTCCCGAGTGGACGGTGGCATCGGGTACTGGTCCAGCTGCAGCACCGAAGCCGCGCCCTGCCGGGACGCCGTGCCGTAGCAGTCGGCACCGGTGTCACCGCCGCCGATGATCACGACGTGCTTGCCCGCCGCGTCGATCTCCGCCGGCCCGTCGCCCTCGCACGCCCGGTTGGCGGGCACGAGGTGCTCCATCGCCAGGTGGATGCCCTGCAGCGAACGCCCCGGCGTGGTCGTGTCGTCACGGCCGCGCAGGGCACCGACCGCGAGCACCACCGCGTCGAACTGGGCCCGCAGCTCCTCGACGGTGAGGTCCACGCCGACCTCGCAGCCGGTGACGAACTTCGTGCCCTCCTTGCGCAGCTGCGCGAGCCGCCGGTCGAGGACCTTCTTCTCCATCTTGAACTCGGGGATGCCGTAGCGGAGCAGCCCGCCGAGCCGGTCGTCGCGCTCGAACACGGTGACCTCGTGCCCGGCCCTGGTGAGCTGCTGCGCCGCCGCCAACCCCGCCGGGCCGGAACCGACGACCGCGACCTTGCGGCCCGACGACACGTGCGCCTGCACGGGCGGCACGAGCCCCTGTTCCCACGACACGTCGGCGATGGCCTGCTCGACCCGCTTGATCGCGACCGGACCGCCCGCGTCGTGGCTGATCGACAGCACGCACGCCGCCTCGCACGGCGCGGGGCACAGCCGGCCGGTGAACTCGGGGAAGTTGTTCGTCGCGTGCAGCCGGTCCGAAGCGATCTCCCAGTCGCCGCGGCGCACCAGGTCGTTCCACTCGGGGATCAGGTTGCCCAGCGGGCACCCGGCCGACCCGGAGTGGCAGAACGGGATGCCGCAGTCCATGCACCGCGTGGCCTGCGTGCGCACCTCCGCGTCCCGCTGCTCGGCGGGGACGTCGGCGTACACCTCGTTCCAGTCGCTGAGCCGCTCGGCGGCGGGCCGCTTCTTCGGCTCGGAGCGGGAGTGCTTGAGGAAACCGTACGGGTCAGCCACGGGAGGCCTCCATGATCGCCTGGTCGACGTCCCTGCCTTCCGCGCGGGCGAGCCTCATCGCTTCGAGCACGCGCTGGTAGTCACCGGGCATGACCTTGGTGAACGACGCGGAACGCCGGGGCCAGTCGCCGAGCAGCGAGGCGGCCACCGCCGATCCGGTGAGCTTGTGGTGCTTCTCCACCACTTCGCGCAGCCAGCGCAGGTCTTCGGCGCCGGGCCGCTGGAGCTCGACCATGGCGGTGTTGACCGCGGCCGGGTCGAGTTCCAGCACGTACGCGATGCCGCCGGACATGCCCGCGGCGAGGTTGCGGCCGGTCGGCCCGAGCACCACGGCCCGGCCGCCGGTCATGTACTCGAACGCGTGGTCGCCCACGCCCTCGGCCACGGCCAGCGCGCCCGAGTTGCGCACGCAGAACCGCTCGCCGACCCGTCCGCGCAGGAAGATCTCGCCGGACGTGGCGCCGTAGCCGATCACGTTGCCCGCGATGACCTGCCGCTCGGCCGCGAACGGCGCGTCCGGGTGCGGTCGCACGACGATCCGGCCGCCGGACAGGCCCTTGCCGACGTAGTCGTTGGCGTCGCCGATCATCTCCAGCGTGATGCCGCGCGGGATGAACGCGCCCAGCGACTGGCCGGCCGAGCCGGTGAACGTCACGTGGATCGTGTCGTCGGGCAGGCCGTCACCGCCGAACCGGCGCGTGACCTCCGCACCGAGCAGCGTGCCGACGGTGCGGTTGACGTTGCGCAGCGGCAGTTCCAGCCGGACGGGGCGGGCGTCGTTGAGCGCCGCGTCGGCGAGCTGGAGCAGCGTGCGGTCCAACGCCTGCGCCAGGCCGTGGTCCTGCTCGCGGACCTTGCGCTTGGCCGTGCGGTAGGGCGTCTCGGGCACCTCGAACACCGGCGTCAGGTCGAGCCCGGCCGCCTTCCAGTGCTCGATCGCCTCGTCGGTCTTGAGCAGCTCGGCGTGGCCCACGGCCTCGTCGATGGTGCGGAAACCCAGTGACGCCAGCAGTTCCCGGACTTCCTGCGCCACGAAGTGGAAGAAGTTGACCACGTGGTCGGCCTGGCCGGTGAAGCGCTTGCGCAGCTCGGGGTTCTGCGTGGCGATGCCGACCGGACAGGTGTCCAGGTGGCAGACGCGCATCATGATGCAGCCCTCGACGATCAGCGGCGCGGTCGCGAAGCCGAACTCCTCCGCGCCCAGCAGCGCGGCCACCACCACGTCGCGGCCGGTGCGCATGGCGCCGTCGACCTGCACGGTGATCCGGTCGCGCAAACCGTTGAGCAGCAACGTCTGCTGGGTCTCGGCCAGGCCGATCTCCCACGGCGTGCCCGCGTGCTTGAGCGAGTTCAGCGGTGACGCGCCGGTGCCGCCGTCGTGGCCGGAGATCAGCACCACGTCCGCGTGTGCCTTCGCCACGCCCGCCGCGACTGTGCCGACGCCGACCTCGCTGACCAGCTTCACGTGCACGCGGGCCTGCTCGTTGGCGTTCTTCAGGTCGTGGATCAGCTGCGCCAGGTCCTCGATCGAGTAGATGTCGTGGTGCGGCGGCGGGGAGATCAGGCCGACGCCCGGCGTCGAGTGCCGGGTCCGCGCGATCCACGGGTACACCTTGTAGCCGGGCAGCTGGCCGCCCTCGCCGGGCTTCGCGCCCTGCGCCATCTTGATCTGGATGTCGCTGGCGTTGACCAGGTACTCGGACGTGACGCCGAACCGGCCGGACGCGACCTGCTTGACCGCGCTGCGCCGCTCCGGGTCGTACAGGCGCTCCGGGTCCTCGCCGCCCTCGCCGCTGTTGGACCGGCCGCCGAGCCGGTTCATCGCGATGGCCAGCGTCTCGTGCGCCTCAGCCGAGATCGACCCGTAGGACATGGCGCCGGTGTTGAACCGCTTGACGATCGAGGACACCGGCTCGACCTCGTCGATCGGGATCGGCGTGCGACCCTCGGTGCGGAACTCGAACAGGCCGCGCAGCAGGCCGCCCTGGCGGGCCAGCCGCTCCACTTCGTCGGTGTAGCGCCGGTAGACGTCCTCCCGCCCGGTCTTGGTGGCGTGCTGGAGCAGGAACACCGACTCGGGCGTGAACAGGTGCAGCTCGCCCTCGCGGCGGTAGGCGTACTCGCCGCCCACCTCCAGCCGGCGGTGCACCCGGTCGGTCGGGTTGTCGGGGTGGGCACGGCGGTGCCGCAGCGCCACCTCCTCCGCCAGCACGTCCAGGCCCGCGCCGCCGAGCTTGGACACCGTGCCGGTGAAGTACTCGTCCAGCAGCTCGGAGGACAGGCCGACCGCCTCGAACACCTGCGCCGCCGTGTACGCGCCGACGGTCGAGATGCCCATCTTCGACATGATCTTCAACGTGCCCTTGACCAGGGCCGTCACGTAGTTGCGGATCGCCTTGCGCGGCTCGATACCGGTGATCGCGCCCTGCGCGATCATGTCCTCGATCGTCTCGAACGCCAGGTACGGGTTCACCGCGGCGGCGCCGTAGCTCAGCAGCGCGGCGATGTGGTGCACCTCGCGGGCGTCACCGGTCTCCACGACCAGCGCCACGCGCAGCCGCTCCTTGGTGCGCACCAGGTGGTGGTGCACGGCGGAGACCAGCAGCAGCGACGGGATCGGCGCCATCCGGTGGTCGGAGTCGCGGTCGGACAGCACCAGCGTGCGGGCGCCGTTCGCGATCGCCTCGGACGCCTCCCGGCGGACCCGCTCGACCGCCGCCGCCAGCGCCGCGCCGCCACCATCCACTTCGTACAGTCCGGACAGGACGGTGCAGGCGAACCCGGGCAGGTCGCCGTCGTCATTGATGTGGATGAGCTTGGCCAGCTCGTCGTTGTCGATCACCGGGTAGGTCAGCTTGATGTGCCGGCAGCTGACCGGGCCCGGCTCCAGCAGGTTCTGCTCCGGGCCCATCACCCGGGACACGCTGGTGACGATCTCCTCGCGGATCGCGTCCAGCGGCGGGTTCGTGACCTGGGCGAAGTTCTGCACGAAGTAGTCGTAGAGCAGCCGGGAGCGCTGCGAGAGCGCCGCCACCGGCGTGTCGGTGCCCATCGAGCCCAGCGGCTCGGCGCCCGCGGTGGACATCGGGGCGAGCAGGATCCGCAGCTCTTCCTCGGTGTAGCCGAACGTGAGCTGGCGGCGCACCACCGACTCGTGGCTCTGCACCACGTGCTCGCGGTCGGCCAGGTCGGCCAGCTCCAGCAGGCCCGCGTGCAGCCACTCGTCGTAGGGCAGCTCGTCGGCGAGCTTCGCCTTGACCTCGTCGTCCTCGACCAGGCGGCCCTCGACGGTGTCGACCAGGAACATCCTGCCGGGCTGCAGGCGACCCTTGGCCACGACCTGGTCGGCCGGGACGTCCAGCACACCGGTCTCCGAGGCCAGCACCACGCGGCCGTCCGCGGTCTGCCACCAGCGGGCCGGGCGCAGGCCGTTGCGGTCCAGCACCGCGCCGACCAGCGAACCGTCGGTGAACGTGACGCACGCCGGGCCGTCCCACGGCTCCATCAGGCTCGCGTGGAACTCGTAGAACGCGCGGCGCTTCGGGTCCATCGAGGTGTGGTTCTCCCACGCCTCCGGGATCATCATCAGCACCGCGTGCGGCAGGCTCCGGCCGCCCAGGTGCAGCAGCTCCAGCACCTCGTCGAAGCTCGCCGAGTCCGAGCCCTCCGGGTGGCAGATCGGGAACAGCCTGGTCAGGTCGCCCGGGATCAGGTCGGACGCGAGCAGCGCCTCCCGGGCCCGCATCCGGTTGCGGTTGCCGCGGACCGTGTTGATCTCACCGTTGTGGGCGACGTACCGGAACGGGTGCGCCAGCGGCCACGACGGGAACGTGTTGGTGGAGAAGCGCGAGTGGACCAGGGCGATCGCGCTGGCCAGCCGCTCGTCGCGCAGGTCGGGGAAGAACGCGGGCAGCTGGCCCGTGGTCAACATGCCCTTGTAGACGATCGTCCGCGACGACAGCGACGGGAAGTACGTGCCGACGTCCGCCGCCGCGCTCTCGTGCTCGACCCGCTTGCGCAGGGCGAACGTGAGGCGGTCCAGCTCGACGTCACGCCTGCCGGTCTCGCCCCGGACCAGCAGCATCGCGAAGTGCGGCATCACCGACCGGGCGGTCGGGCCGACACCCGCGTGGTCGGGCGCCGTGGGCACGTCGCGCCAGCCCAGGACCTCCAGGCCCTCCTCGGCGGCGATCCGCTCGGCCAGCTCGACGGCCTTCGCGCGCGGCTCCTCGTCGGCGGGCAGGAACGCGATGCCCGCCGCGTACGCGCCCGGCTCGGGCAGCTCGAAGTCCAGCACGTCGCGCAGGAACGCGTCGGGCAGCTGCAGCAGGATCCCGGCGCCGTCGCCGCTGGTCGGCTCGGCGCCCGCGGCGCCCCGGTGTTCCAGGTTGGCCAGCGCGGTGAGCGCGTCGACGACGATGTCGTGCGAGCGCCGGCCCATGATGTCGGCGACCATCGCCACACCGCAAGCGTCACGTTCCGCGGTGGGGTCGTAGAGCCCCTGCGGGGACGGGATGGCGGAGAAGATCACTGCGCAGACCTCCTTCGTCGTCCTTGGTGAAAGAACGAGTCCTCGTGTCCAGGTCCTGGAATCCGGGTGCTGGGCACGGGACGACGATGGCCCGCGTGTTGACGCGACTTTAACAGTCGCGAAACCGAACCACACCATCCTTCGGGTGATCTTGGCCGGCGACGCGTAACGATTCGGCCCGTTCGAGCGATACCCGGGCCGGTTTGTTTACGCGTTGGTAAGCATAACGGAGGGCCGCCCGCCACGCGCGCCGGTGAGAGCCGGCCAACACGCCCCGGCAGGCCCCGGTTGTGATCGAAACCGCAGGTGAGCCCCCGTGCCGTCGCCTGGTGGGGCGACGACGCCGGGGGCTCGGGCACGACGTCTCAGCGGGTGCCCGCACCAACGGGTTCACGGTCCGTGACGTCTTCGTCACCGTGCTGGCGTTCCATGAGGGCGTCCACGTCCACCTGAGACGGGTTGTCCATCACTTCGCGCAACCGCTCGCGGTCCAACTGGCCCTGCCACCGCGCCACCACCAGGGTGCCGACGCCGTTGCCGATGACGTTGGTGATGGCCCGCGCCTCGGACATGAACCGGTCGATGCCCACGATCAGCGCGATGCCGACCGCCGGGATCGCACTGTTGCCCTCGAACGCGCTCAGCGACGCCGCCAGCGTGACCAGGCCCGCGCCCGTCACGCCCGCCGCGCCCTTGCTGGCCAGCAGCATGAACAGCAGCAGCCCGACCTGGGTGCCCAGACCCACCTCGACACCCGTGGCCTGGGCGATGAAGATCGCGCCCATGGTCAGGTAGATGCACGTGCCGTCCAGGTTGAACGAGTAGCCGGTCGGGATCGTGAGGCCCACCACCGACTTGTCGGCGCCCGCCGCCTCCAGCTTCACCAGCATCCGCGGCAGCACCGTCTCCGAGGACGACGTGCCGAGCACGATCAGCAGTTCGTCCTTGATGTACCGGAGGAACTTGAAGATCGAGAACCCCGCGTACAGCGCCACCCCGCCCAGCACCACCAGGATGAACAGCAGGCACGTCGCGTAGAACGAGCCCATCAGCCAGGCCAGCTTGCCCAGGATCGAGCCGCCGAACTTGCCGATCGTGTAGGCGATGCCGCCGAACGCGCCGATCGGCGCCGCGTACATGACGATCTTGATGACGCCGAACATCACCTTCGCCGTGGTGTCCAGGGCGGACACCACCTTCTCGCCGCGCTTGCCCATGCCCGCCACGGCCACCGCGACCAGGATCGCGATGAGCAGCACCTGGATCAGCTGGCCGTCGGTGAACGCGCCGAGGAACGACTTCGGCACCAGGCCGAGGATGAAGCCCGTGACGCCCGTCTCGGCGGTCTCCGCCTCGGCCAGTGTCTTGTCCGCCGCGCCGTCGCTGATCGGGACGGACGCGCCGTGGTGGCCCGGCTGCACCAGGTTCACCACGAGCAGGCCGATCGCCAGCGCCACCGTCGTCATCGCGGTGAAGTACAGGATGGTCCGCAGCGCCAGGCCGCCCGCCTTGGCCAGGTTGCCCAGGCCCGCGATGCCGACCACGACGGTGCAGAAGATCGTCGGCGCGATGACCACCTTCACCAGCGCGATGAAGAAGTCCGCCATCCACTTCATGCCCGACGCCTGCGCCGGGAAGGCGTAGCCGACGATCACGCCCAGCACGATCGACACCAGCACCCAGAAGTAGAGGTGCTTGTAGATCGGTTTGCGCTCACGTGTCTGCGCGCTGACCACGTCTCCTCCAAGGGGACCGATGGGAGTTGACTGGTGATCCTGAGCACAGCCCGCGACCGCGACAAGGAGGACGCCGGAAACTTCAGATCCCTCTGACGTAACGCTGGTGTTCACCTCGTCCGGCGGGGTTACGCTGCTGTTCGTGCGGGTGTCCCGACGTTCGGTGCTGCGAGCCGCCGGCTTGGCGGCCGTGCCCGCCGGTGCCGCCGGGTGCACGTCGAGCAGCCTGCCGGTGATCGACGAACTGGTCCTCGCGACCGGCCCGGACGGTGCCGTGTTCCGCGAGGTCGGCGGCGCGCTGGCAGCGGCGCTGGCCGACGAGCTGCCGTCGACCCGGGTGGTGGAGCGCCACACCGGCGCGTCGGTGGAGAACGTCCGCCTGCTGCGCTCGGGCGAGGTCCACCTCGGACTGTCCAGTTTGGATCCCCTGGTCGACGGCACGGTGCTCAGCGCCGAGGATCCCGGTGGCATCAGCGCCGTCGGCCGGCTCTACGACAGCTTCATGCAGATCGCCGTGCCCGCCGGCTCACCGCTGCGGACGTTGTCGGACCTGGCCGGTCGCACCGTCTCGTTCGGCCCGTCCGAGTCCGGCACGGAGTTCACCGCTACCCGCCTGCTGTCCTTGCTGGGCATCGACGTCGACGCGCGCCGCATGGCCCACGCCGACGCGGCCGAACAACTGGTGACCGGCGAACTGGACGCGGTCCTGGCGCTGACCGGCATCCCCACGCCCGCCATCACCGACACCCTCCGCGCGTTCCCCCTGCGCCTGCTGGACCTGCCCGCCGAGGCGGAAGCCCTGGCCGAGGCCTACCCGGGCCCGTACGTGCCGGCGACCATCCCGGCCACGACCTACGGCGACCTGGGCCCGTGCCGCACGTTCGCCGTGCCGAACCTGCTGCTGGCCAGGACCTCGCTCGACGCGGACGTGGTCGAGGTCGTCACCCGGACCGTGTTCACCCAGTCGGCCAGGATCGCCGCCGGCCACCCCGAGGCCAGCCGCATCAACGTGCGGACGGGCATCGCCACCGGCCAGGCCCCCCTGCACCAGGGCGCCGAGCGCTGGTTCCGCGCCACCAAGCGCTAGGTCGGTGATCGGGACGGCTCAGGTGGCGAGGCGGACGACGGCGTCCAGGCCGTGCGGCTCGGCGGGGCACAGGTCGAGCTCACCGCCGGCCGACTCGATCAGCTCGGCGCAGATCGCCAGCCCCAGACCGGTGCCCGCGATGTTCTGGTGACGTGGCGCGCGCCAGAACCGGCTCACGGCCTCGGCCCGCTCGTCGTCCGTCAGGCCCGTGCCGTTGTCGGTGACATGGAGTTCGACGTGGCCGTCAGTGGTCCTGCCCCACACCTTCACGTGCGTGCCACCGGAGAGCCGGATGGCGTTGCCGACGAGCTCGTCCAGGACGCTGCCCAGGCCGCCGGGCGGTGCCAAGGCCCGCAGGCCGGGTGGCACGGCGACTTCGAGGCGCAGGTCCCCCGCCAGGGCACGCCAGCCGGGCACGTGGGTGGCGAGCAGGTTGTCCACGTCGACCGGTTCGGCGGCGGAGGCGCTGTCGAGCCGGGTGGCGGCCAGCAGGGTGTCCAGGACGCGGCCCATCTCCTCGGCCTCGTCGACCGCTATGCGCTGCGCCTCGCGGCCCGCGTCGCCGGTGACGTGGGGCGCCAGGTTGTCGACCGCGAGGCGGAGGCTGGCCAGCGGGTTGCGCAGCTGGTGGGAGGCGTCGGCGACGAACGCGCGTTGCCGGCGCAGCGCCCGGCCGACCACGTCGACCATCGCGTTGAAGCTGGCGGCGAGCCTGCGCAGCTCCGGGGGCCCGCCGAACTCGTCCGCGCGGGCGTCGAGCCGGCCACCCGCCACGGCGGCGGTCGCCTCGTCCAGGGTGCGGACCGGGCGCAGCACCCAGCGCGACATCGGCCACGCGATCGCCACCACGCCGAGCATCGGGACCAGGCCGATCAGCGCCAGGACGCCCCACTGGCGCAGGATCGCGGACCGCAGGCCGTCGGTCGGGGAGATCGTCACGACCGCGGCCACCACTTCGCTGTCCCGGCCCACCGGTTCGACCACGACGAGGTCCACCTCCTCCCACGGCCACACCGACTGGTCGGTCTCGCCTCGGTAGCCGCCGAACGCCGCCTCCAGGCCCACCTCGACGTTCGGGTCGGTCAGCGGGAACGGCCGGCGCGACGATTCCAGCACCGTGCCGTCGGTACCGACCAGGGCGGCCGAGATGCCGTAGAGCCGGTCGTAGCGGACCAGTTCCTCGCGCAACGCCGTCAGGCGGTCCGACGCCAGGGCGTTCTCGGCCAGCGACGCGAACCGGCTCGCGTCACCCAACCGGTCGAGGTAGGTCTCCTGGCTCTCCCGCTGCACGACGGCGAACGCGAGCGGCACCCCTAGGGCCGCGACGAGGGCGACCAGCAGCGGCACGATGAGGACCAGCAGGCGGCGCAGCACGCGGAGGCAACCTCCTGGGGGTGACGTGCGTCATGTCGTCTGCGGGCCGTGCGGCCCGCGGGAGGGGGAATGAGCATGCTACGCAAGGTTGCGGCGTTACTCGCCGCGGTGACGGCGTTCGCGGTGGTGGCGCCGGTGGCGGCGTCGGCCGCGCCGGTCGTCTGCACGCCCGTCGACTGGGGGTCGGGCGCCAAGTACGCGTCCCAGACCACGACCGCGTTGCTGACGAACATCCGGGCCGGCAGGCAGGAGTGCTACGACCGGCTCGTGTTCGACTTCACCGGCACGAACGACGGCTACACCGTGCAGTACGTGCCCGAGGTGACGCACGAGGGGTCGGGCAAGCCGGTGCCGTTGCGCGGCGGCGGCAAGCTGCAGATCACGGTCAACTCGCCGGCCTACGACCAGGACGGCAACCCGACCTACACCTACCCGAACGGGTCTGAGCTGGTCGACGTCACCGGCTACCAGACGTTCCGGCAGGTCGCGTGGGCCGGGTCGTTCGAGGGGCAGACGACGGTCGGGCTGGGCGTGCGCGCCCTGCTGCCGTTCCGGGTGTTCACGCTGAGCAACCGGGTCGTGGTGGACGTCGCCCACGTGTGGTGACACCGGTCAGGTGTGGGCTGCCACCCGGTAGCCCACACCCCGGATCGTCTCGATGCGCAACGCGTCGCCGAGCTTGCCCCGCAGGGCGGCGATGTGGGTGTCGAGGGTGCGTGACGGCGCCTCCCAGTGCGCCTGCCACACCTGGTCCACGATCAGGTCACGGCTCACGACGGTGCCCGCGCGGCCGACCAGCAGGGCGAGCAGGTCGAACTCCTTGCGGGTCAGCGGCACCGGTTCGCCGTCGACCCTGGCCTCCCGGCCGGCCGGGTCCAGGGTCAACGGGCCGAGGGTGATCTCCTGCTCGCGTTCGGCGGCACGGGCCGCGCGGGTGCGGCGGAGCACGGCTTCGATGCGGGCCAGCAGCTCGGCCGTGCCGAACGGCTTCACCACGTAGTCGTCCGCGCCGAGCCGCAGGCCCAGCACCCGTTCCCGCTCCTCGCCCCGGGCGGTGACGGTGATGATCGCGGTGCCGGTGCGGTGGCGGAGTTCGCGCAGCACGTCGAGGCCGTCACCGTCGGGCAGGCCGAGGTCGAGCAGCACGACGTCCGCCGGTGGTGCGGTCAGCGCCGCGGCGGCCGTGCCCACCCGGTGGACCTCGTAGCCGGTGTGCCGCAGCGCGGTCAGCAGCCCACGCGCCACCCGGTCGTCATCTTCGACGACGAGGATGCGCACGGCGTGCTACTGGCCCGACTTGTCGCCGGTGTCCGCGGGCTTGTCGGGTGCGGCCTTCGTGTCGGGGACGGTCGTCGCGTCGGCGTCGGCGTCCGGTGCTTCACTGCTCGCGTACCCGGACTCCGGCGGCTCGGTGGACGGCTCCTCGCGCACGATGACCTCGCGCTCGCCCCTCTTCGCGGCGAGCACGAAGTAGGCGATCGCGCCGAGGAACACCACGGCGGAGGTGATGACGTTGATCCGCAAGCCGAACACCTCGGTAGCGTAGTCGGTGCGCATCAGCTCGATCCAGAACCGGCCGGCCGTGTAGCCCGCGACGTACAGCGCGAACACGCGGCCGTGGCCGAGCCGGAACTTCCGGTCGGCCCACACGATGATCAGCGCGACGCCGAGGCACCACAGCAGTTCGTAGAGGAACGTCGGGTGCACGATCTCGATCGGCGTGTGGTCGACCGCCACGCCGCCGAGGTCGTCCTCGAAGCCGGTCTCCGGGTCTTCCCGCTTGTAGATCTCCAGGCCCCACGGCAGCGTGGTGGGACCGCCGTAGAGCTCCTGGTTGAAGTAGTTGCCGAGGCGGCCGACGGCTTGCGCGACGACGATGCCGGGCGCGAGCGCGTCCGCCATCGCGGGCAGCGGGATGCCCTTGCGCCGACACCCGATCCACGCGCCGACACCACCCAGGGCGATGGCACCCCAGATGCCGAGGCCGCCGTTCCAGATGGCCAGGGCTTCGAGCGGGTTGCGCCCCTCCCCGAAGTACTTGTCGTGGTCCGTCGCCACGTGGTAGAGCCGCCCGCCGACCAGGCCGAACGGGACCGCGAAGACGGCGATGTCGGTGACCTCGCCCTTCAACCCGCCACGCGCCACCCAGCGGCGCTCACCCCACCAGATGGCCAGGATGATGCCGAGGATGATGCACAGCGCGTAGGCGCGGATCGGGATCGGTCCCAGTTGCCACACGCCCTGGTCGGGGCTGGGGATCGTCGCGAGGTAAGTCGTCACCACGGCCCCCACCGTAGTGGGTGCGGCCGTTCGTCCTACGCCGACAGCTCGATTGTTACCGGGAAGGGTCGTTCGAGCTTCAGCACGCCGCCCCCGCTACGCGCGGATTCGACGTAGTCGACGCCGTCGAGCTCGAACAGGGTCGCGACGGGCTCGCCACCCCTCGGGTCGACCACCAGGTAGAACGGCACTCCGGCCTCGGCGTAGAGCTGCTTTTTGAGGGTGAGATCCTGCACGCGGGTGCTCGGCGAGAGCACCTCACCCGCCAACAGCAGGTCCTGCACCGGCAGCAGAAGACCTCGGAACCCTGCCCTGTTGACGGTGAAGTCCGGGATCAGCATCCGACCACCGGACAGGCCGACATTGAGCCCCGGCATCACCTCGTGGCCCGGCGGGCAGGCCGCCCGCAACGCGGCGTAGCAGTCCCCGACCAGCATCTGGTGCCTGCCCGTGCCGAGCGGGCTCACGAGGAGCGCTCCGTCGACGAGTTCGACTCGCTGCGACGGGTCTTCGGGCATCGCGAGGACTTCTTCGAGGGTCCACGGTCCGTTGTGGTGCCACGGCGGAGCCGGGTGACCGACATCGTGTTCGTAGTCCGCCGGCAGGGCCATGCGACATCACCTCCGGTGGCAGCCCGACGCACGCCAGTGTGGCACGCCGGGTCGTGGATGAGCTTGATCACGAGCCCAGGATGCCGACGCGCACCGACAACCTCGAGCCACAAGAGCCGCCGAACGGACTAGTTCACTCGAACGTGCGTGCTACACGGCTGCTGCCGCTTGGCGCACCCCACTGGCCAACTCCTCGGTCAGCGCTGCCACCGTGTCGTCCTGCACCGCCGACACGAACGCCGAACCCACGATCACACCGTCCGCGAACGCCGCCAGCTCCGCAGCCTGCGCCCCGTTGCGCACACCCAGCCCGACACCGATCGGCATGTCCGTGTGCTCACGCACCCGCTTGACCAGCGCGGGAGCGGCCGACGAGACGACGTCCCGCGCGCCCGTCACGCCCATCACCGACGTCGCGTAGAGGAACCCGCGCGACGAGCGGGACGTCAGGGAGATCCGCTCCTCCGTGGACGACGGCGCGACCAGGAAGATCCGGTCCAGGTCGTGCGCGTCCGTGGCCGCGATCCACTCGGCACCCTCGTCCGGCACGAGGTCGGGCGTGATGACGCCCAGCCCACCGGCCGCCGCCAGGTCACGCGCGAACCGGTCCACCCCGTAGGCCAGCACCGGGTTCCAGTACGTCATCACGACCGCATTTCCACCGGCCGCCGCCACCGACTCCACCACGCCGAACAGGTCACGCACCCGGAAGCCGCCGCGCAGCGCCTGCTCGGCCGCGCGCTGGATCGTCACACCGTCCATCACGGGGTCGGAGAACGGCAGGCCGACCTCCACCAGGTCGCACCCGGACGACACCATCGTCCGCAGCACGTCCTTCGACCCCTCGACCGTGGGGTAGCCGGCGGGCAGGTACCCGATCAGGGCCGCCCGCGACTCCGCCCGACAAGCCGAGAAAACCGGTTCAAGCCTGCTCACGACTCCACCCCCAGCCCGAACCACTTGATCGCGGTGTCCATGTCCTTGTCGCCGCGCCCGGACAGGTTCACCAGGATCAACCCCTCCGGCCCCAGCTCACGGCCCAGCACCAGGGCACCGGCCAGCGCGTGCGCCGACTCGACCGCCGGGATGATGCCCTCCTCGCGCGACAGCAGCGCGAACGCCTCCATCGCCTGGGCGTCGGTCACCGGCCGGTACTCGGCCCGCCCGCTGTCCTTCAGGAACGCGTGCTCGGGCCCGACGCCGGGGTAGTCCAGACCGGCCGAGATGGAGTGCGCCTCGGCGATCTGCCCGTCCTCGTCCTGCAGCACGTACGACATGGCGCCGTGCAGCGACCCGGGCGTGCCCGCGGTGAGCGTCGCGCCGTGCCGGTCGGTGTCGATGCCGTCGCCACCGGGCTCCAGGCCGACCAGCCGCACGGACGGGTCGTCGATGAAGCCGTGGAAGATGCCGATGGCGTTCGACCCGCCGCCCACGCACGCCGCCACCACGTCGGGCAGTCGGCCTGCCTTCTCCAGGATCTGCTCGCGCGCCTCGATGCCGATGATCCGGTGGAAGTCGCGCACGAGCACCGGGAACGGGTGCGGCCCGGCGGCCGTGCCGAGCAGGTAGTGCGTGTCCTCGACGTTGGCGACCCAGTCGCGCAGCGCCTCGTTGATGGCGTCCTTCAAGGTGCGCGAGCCGGTCTTGACCGGGATGACCTGTGCGCCGAGCAGCCGCATCCGGGCCACGTTGAGCGCCTGCCGCTCGGTGTCGACCTCGCCCATGTAGACGACGCAGTCCAGGCCCATCAGGGCGCAGGCGGTGGCCGTGGCCACGCCGTGCTGGCCCGCGCCGGTCTCGGCGATGACCCGCTTCTTGCCCATCCGCTTGGTCAGCAGCGCCTGGCCAAGCACGTTGTTGATCTTGTGCGAGCCGGTGTGGTTGAGGTCCTCGCGCTTGAGGAAGATCCGCGCACCGCCCGCGTGGGCGGCGAACTTCGGCGCTTCCGTGAGCAGCGACGGCCGCCCGGCGAAGTCGCGCAGCAACCGGGCGAACTCGTCCAAAAACTCGGGGTCGACCCGCGCCTTCTCGTAGAACGCGGCGAGCTCGTCCACCGCGGCGATGAGCGCTTCCGGCATGAACCGGCCGCCCCACGGCCCGAAGTGGCCCCGCTCGTCCGGGTCGTGGGGTGTCGGAGCCAACTGGCCGCGCGCCATGCGCTCTCCTCCTACCGGGTCTTACCGGCTCGGCCGGGGACACGCCGGGTGCGACCCCGCCGTCACCAGCTTGTTCACCGCGACCTTGGGGTCGCCGCTCGTCACCAGGCTCTCGCCGACCAGCACCGCGTCGGCACCCGCGCCCGCGTACGCCATCAGGTCACCCGGACCGGTGACACCGGACTCGGCGATCTTGATGGTGTCGAAGGGCAGGCCGGGCGCGATCCGCCCGAACACGTCCTTGTCCACTTCCAGCGTGTGCAGGTTGCGCGCGTTCACGCCGATGACGCTCGCGCCCGCCTCCAGCGCGCGGTCGGCCTCCTCGGCCGTGTGCACCTCGACCAGGGCCGTCATGCCCAGCGACTCGACCCGGTCCAGCAGCGACACCAGCGCGTTCTGCTCCAGCGCCGCCACGATCAGCAGCACCAGGTCGGCGCCGTGCAGGCGCGCCTCGTGCACCTGGTACGGGCTGACGATGAAGTCCTTGCGCAACAGGGGAACGCCCACCGCCGCGCGCACCGCGTCGAAGTCCTCCAGGGACCCGCCGAACCGGCGCTGCTCGGTCAGCACGCTGATCGCCCGCGCGCCGCCCAACTCGTACTGCACGGCGAGGTCCGCCGGTTCCGGGATCTCGGCCAGCTGCCCCTTGGACGGGCTGCGCCGCTTCACCTCGGCGATCACACCGACACCCGGCGAGCGCAGGATCGACATCACGTCCTGCGGTGGCGCCACCTTCGCCGCTTTCTCCCTGAGCACGTCGAAGGGCAGTGCCGCCTCGCGCGCGGCGAGGTCCTCGCGGACGCCTTCGATGATCGACTCGAGCACGGTCATCCGAGCACCTCGCTCGACTCCGTCAGACCTTCCGGTTCAGTCGCAAGCTCCCGCACGTCATGCTCCCCTTCCCGCCACGAGGATGCTAACCCCGCCGCGAACCCCGTCCGGCCACCGGGTGGGCCCGTTCCCCCTGATGACCAGGGCCCTTCACGAGCCGACGTGCGCAAACGTGCGCCGCCGGCGCGTCAGCGGCACGTCAGCGTGCCGTCAGTCCCGTTCCGTGGGATCGTCCCCGCGCTCCAGGGCGTTCCACAGCTCGCGCTCGGGATCGGCGGTCCGCTTGGCCGCGCCGGGCGTCTGGTAGCCGCCTCCCAGGCGCGGCATGGCCGAACCGCGCACCACGAGCAGCACGCCCGCCGCGACCACGAGCACCGCGCCCAGCAGCACCAGGCCGCGCCCGGTCAGCGGCCCGTCGGCGTCCACTGCTTGGAACGCCGACGCCACGCCCGCCAGCAGCACGACGACGCCGAGCACGCGCCGCACCCAGCCGCTCAACGCCACCACGGCGGCGATCGCGGCCAGGCACAGCAGCGCCAACGGGGTCAGCGCGGGCACCACGTCACCGCCGCTTCGGTCCGCCGAAGCGTCCCAGGACATCGCGGCGGCGCCCCACAACGCCACCGCGCCGAGCAGCAGCAGCGCCACCACGATCCACAGTGGACGTCGGGCGGCCGACCGCTCAGACACGGGCGGGGTCCACCGCCGGCGCCATGGTCTGCGCGGTCGCGATCGCCGACAGCACCGCACCCGCCTTGTTCAGGCACTCGTTGTCCTCGGCGACGGGGTCGGAGTCGGCCACGATGCCGCCGCCTGCTTGCACGTACGCCACGCCGTCGCGCACCAGGGCGGTCCGGATGGCGATCGCGGTGTCCGCGTCACCGGCGAAGTCCAGGTAGCCGACGACGCCGCCGTACAGGCCGCGCCGGGTCGGCTCCAGCTCCTCGATCAGCTCCATCGCGCGAGGCTTGGGCGCGCCGGACAGCGTTCCCGCGGGGAAGCACGCCGCCACCGCGTCGAACGCCGTCCTGCCCTCGGCCAGCTCGCCGCTGACCGTGGACACGATGTGCATGACGTGGCTGTACCGCTCGACCTTGAAGAAGTCGACCACGGTCACCGAACCGGGCTTGCACACCCGGCCCAGGTCGTTGCGGCCCAGGTCGACCAGCATCAGGTGCTCGGCGCGTTCCTTGTGGTCGGCCAGCAGGTCCTTCTCCAGCAGGGCGTCTTCCTCGTCGTCGACACCCCTCCACCGGGTGCCCGCGATCGGGTGAGTCGTGGCCTTGCCGTCGCGCACGGTCACCAACGACTCCGGGCTGCAGCCGACGATGTCGAAGTCGTCCAGCCGCAGCAGGTACATGTACGGGCTCGGGTTGGACGTGCGCAGCACGCGGTAGATGTCGAGCGGGTCAGCCGTGGTGCGCATCTCGAACCGCTGCGACAGCACGACCTGGAACGCCTCACCGGCGCGGATGGCCTCCTTGGCCTTCTCCACCACGGCGTAGTGCTCCTGCTGCGTGCGGCGGCGCACGAACTCCGGCTTGGGCCGGGCGAACACCGCGACCGTGGGCGGCGCCGGGCTCTGCAGGTCCTGCGTCATCGCGTCGAGCCGGGCCACCGCGTCGTCGTACGCGGCGTCGACCCGTTCCGGCGAGTCGTCCCAGTTGATGGCGTTGGCGATGAGCGTGACGGTGCCCTCGTGGTGGTCGAGCGCGGCCAGGTCGGTGGCCAGCAGCATCACCAGCTCCGGCACCTTCAGGTCGTCCTCGGCCAACGACGGCAGCCGTTCCAGCCGCCGCACGGCGTCGTAGCCGATGTAGCCGACCATCCCGCCGGTCAACGGCGGCAGGCCGGGCAGCGGGTCGGTGCGCAGCACCTCGATGGTCTCGCGCAGCGCCACCAGGGGGTCGCCGCCCTCGGGCAGGCCGACGGGGTGCGGCCCGAGCCAGAACGCCTCGCCGCCGGTCGCGGTCAACGCGCCCGCGCTGCGCGCGCCGACGAACGACCAGCGCGACCAGGAGCGGCCGTTCTCGGCCGACTCGAACAGGAACGTGCCCGGGCGGTCCGCCGCGAGCTTGCGGTACAGCCCGACGGGTGTCTCCGCGTCCGCCAGCAACCGCCGCACCACCGGGATGACCCGCCGCTGGGCGGCGAGCTCGCGGAACTCCTCGCGCGTCGGGCTGACCTCGCCCAGACCCGCACCTGCACCGATGACGCTCACCATGGCGACATTGTGCCGGTTGCACCTGTGCGGGCGTTGGCCGCATCCCAATTCAACGCACGTTGAAATACTGCCGGGCTTGCTCCATGATGATGGCGTGAACCCCGGCTCGGACCAAACCGAACCCAAGCGCCGCGGTCGACGGGCGGGCGGCGAGGACACCAAGGCCGCGCTGCTGACCGCCGCACGTGAGGTGTTCGTCGAACGCGGCTACGAGGGCGCCACCGTCCGGTCCATCGCGGCGCGGGCCGGTGTGGACGCGGCGATGGTCAACCACTGGTTCGGCGGCAAGGAAGGCCTGTTCGCCAAGGCCGTGCTCCAGGTGCCGGTCGACCCGAACGAGCTGGTCGAACGCCTCCTCGACGGCCCGGACGAGGAGATCGGCGAACGGATCGTGCGCAACTTCATCGGCATCTGGGACCCCATCGGCGGCGGCCAGTTCGCCGCGATGGTGCGCAGCGTGACCGCCCAGAGCCAGGTCGCCGACGTGCTGCGCGGCTTCTTCGTGCAGACGTTGATCAAGCGGGTCGTCATGCACCTGGGCGTGTCCGACCCGGAGCTGCGCGCGACCCTGGTGGCCAGCCAGATCTTCGGCATGGGCATGGTGCGGTACGTGGTGCGGTTCGAGCCGTTCGCCTCGGCGGACGTGGAGACCATGGTCAAGGCCATCGCGCCCAACCTGCAGCGCTACCTGACCGGCGACCTGGCCTGAGCCGCGTCAGTCCTCGGGCGGCAGCAGCACGGTCGCGTCGAAGCAGGTCGCGTCGCCGGTGTGGCAGGCGGCGCCGACCTGGTCCACGACCAGCAGCACCGTGTCGCCGTCGCAGTCCAGCCGCACCTCGTGCACGTACTGCGTGTGCCCGGACGTCTCGCCCTTCACCCACTGCTGCTGCCGGCTGCGCGAGTAGTACGTGGCGCGGCGGGTGGTGAGCGTGCGGTGCAGGGCCTCGTCGTCCATCCAGGCGACCATCAGCACCTCACCGGTGCCGCGCCGCTGCACCACCGCGCACACGAGGCCGTCGGCGGTGCGCTTGAGCCGTGCGGCGATGGACGGGTCGAGCGCGCTGGTCAACGCTGTCCTCCGAGGAAGTGGATCCGGGCGGGCTTGGTGTTGAGCATCACCACGGCGAAGATGTGCGCCGCCGAGAGCAGACCCGACAGCACGCGGATCCACACCGGCACCTGGTTGAGCACCGCGAGCAGGTGGATCAGCGCCACCAGTCCGAACACGAACGCGGCGGTGAGCCGGGCCGGGCGCGGGCCCGCCACCAGGCCGCCCACCGCGAGCAGCCCCAGCACCGCGACGATCAGCGGGAACCTGAACGCCACCGGGTCGTCGTGGACCTGCCACTGGATCAGGCCCATGAGCGCGAACACCAGGGCGCCCGCCGCGCCGATCAGGGTCGCGAGGAACACCTCGATGGGCCCGTTGCGCGGGTTCCGCATCAGCGCACCTCCACGCCCGCGTCGCGCAGGCTCCGCTTCACGTCACCGATGCGCAGCGTGCCGAAGTGGAACACGCTGGCCGCGAGCACGGCGTCCGCGCCCTCGGCCACGGCGGGCGGGAAGTGCTCGACCGCACCCGCGCCGCCGCTGGCGATCAGCGGCACGTCGACCACCTTCCGGGTGAGCCGGATCAGCTCCAGGTCGAACCCGGCCTTGGTGCCGTCGGCGTCCATGGAGTTCAGCAGGATCTCGCCGACGCCCAGCTCCTGGCCCCGCGCGGCCCACTCGACGGCGTCGATACCGGTGCCCTTGCGGCCACCGTGCGTGGTGACCTCGAACCCCGAAGGAGTGGGCTTCTCACCCTCGGGGACACGGCGTGCGTCGACCGACAGCACGATGCACTGGGCGCCGAAGCGGCGGGACAGCTCGCCCAGCAGCTCGGGGCGGGCGATGGCGGCCGTGTTCACGCTCACCTTGTCCGCGCCGGACCGCAGCAGCTTGTCCACGTCGTCCGCGCTGCGCACGCCGCCGCCCACGGTGAGCGGGATGAAGACCTGCTCGGCCGTGCGGCGGACCACGTCGAACGTGGTCTCGCGGTCGCTGGACGACGCGGTCACGTCGAGGAACGTCAGCTCGTCCGCGCCCTCCGCGTCGTAGGCCCTGGCCAGCTCGACCGGGTCGCCCGCGTCGACGAGGTTGGTGAAGTTCACACCTTTCACGACCCTGCCCCGGTCGACGTCCAGGCAGGGGATCACGCGCACCGCGACTGACATGGTCGAAAGCCTACGTGGACGCCCTGAGCGGCGGACTTCGGCGTGCCCGAGCGTTCAACTCGGAGGTCCTGAACGTAGGACACACGCGTTCTGAACGTAGGACACGCCGGTGTAAACGTTGGCTTCGTGACACTCGAAAGTGGGGTCCGAGGCCGTTGGAGGGCGACGTGGCGGCGAAAGTGTGCTTCACTTGTGGAGGTCGCAAGTTTTGTGTTCGTGTCATCCACGCTCGCGAAACATTGTTTGAGCGTGTGATTCCTCAGGGTCAGCGTTTGGACCGGCCTCAGCGGGTGCGTTCGCCCCGTTGGTAGCTGTATGAGGAGTACAAAGATGGCGCAGGGCACCGTGAAGTGGTTCAACTCGGAGAAGGGCTTCGGCTTCATCTCCCCCGAGGACGGTGGCGCGGACGTGTTCGTGCACTACTCGGAGATCCAGAGCGGCGGCTACCGCAGCCTGGAGGAGAACCAGCGGGTGAGCTTCGATGTCGGCCAGGGTGCCAAGGGCCCCCAGGCGACCAACGTGACGGTCATCTGACCTGGCGTTCTCGCGAAGAGCCCCGTTCCCCTCGTGGGAGCGGGGCTCTTCGGCGTCCGCGGGGCTAACGTTGCCGGACATGGACCTCGCAGCCGGCAAGTACCTGTTGTTGACCACCTTCCGCAAGGACGGCACCGCCGTGCCGACACCCGTCTGGGTCGTGGGCGGGAACGGCACGCTGTACGCGTGGTCCGCCGCCGGCGCGGGCAAGGTCAAGCGCATCCGCCGCAGCGGCGACGTCCAGGTCGGACCGTGCGACTTCCGCGGCAACCCCACCGGCGAGCAGGTCCCCGCCACCGCCCGGCTGCTCGACCGCGCGGGCAGCGACCGGGTCCGGTCCCTCATCGCCCGGAAGTACGGCGTCATGGGTCGGGTCTCACTGCTCGGCAGCCGCCTGCGCCGCGGCCGCGACGGCTCGATCGGCATCGAGATCAAGCCCGCCTAGCGTCAACCGGAGGTTGACCCACCCGGCAGCGTCAACCTAGAGTTGACGGATGATCGCGCCGCCCGTCCAGCTGACAGACCTCATCGTCACCGTCGCGTCCGAACACCCGGACGTGCTCGGCAGGCTGGCCGCCGCCGTGGAGCTGAGCGGCCAGCTCGACGAGCTGGGCGACCACCTCATCGGCCACTTCGTGGACGAGGCGCGCCGCGCGGGCGCGAGCTGGACCGACATCGGCGCGAGCCTGGGCGTCACCAAACAGGCCGCGCAGAAGCGGTTCGTGCCCAAGGAGTCACCGGAGTTGAAGCCGAGCTTCGACCGCTACACCGAGCGGGCCAGGCGGGTCATCGTGCTGGCCCGCCACCACGCCCGGTTCAGCGAGCGCATCGGCACCGAGCACCTCCTGCTCGGCCTGCTGGACGAGTCCGGCGGCCTGGCCGCCAAGACGATCGCCAAGCTGGAGGCGGCGGAGGGCACCACGCGGATGGCGGTGCTCACCGAGCTGGACGGCGTGGTCCGGCCGCGGCCCCAGCCGCAGCCGTTCACCGCGCACTGCAAGAAGGCGCTGGAACTGGCCGTGCGGGCGTCACTGCGCCACGGCCACACGTTCGTCGGCACCGAGCACCTGCTGCTCGGCCTGCTCGCCGACGCGGAAGGCACCGCGGCCGAGGTCCTCGAACGCACGGGCGTCACCGAGGCGGCCGCGGAGGCCTACATCGTCCGGGAGATCCAGGACGCGATCAGTCGCGGACCGCGGCCAGCGCCTCAGGGAGCGTGAACGCGCCCGCGTAGAGCGCCTTGCCCACGATCGCGCCCTCGACGCCGTCACGGGACAACGCCGCCAGCGCGACCAGGTCGGCCACGCTGGACACACCGCCGGAGGCGATCACCGGCGCGTCCGTGCGCGCGCACACCTCGCGCAGCAGGTCCACGTTCGGGCCCTGGAGCGTGCCGTCCTTGCCCACGTCGGTCACCACGTAGCGGGAGCAGCCGTCGCGGTCGAGCCGCTCCAGCACCTCCCACAGGTCGCCGCCGTCCTTCGTCCAGCCGCGCGCGGCCACCCGGTGGCCCTGCTCGGTGATCCGCACGTCCAGGCCGACCGCGATCTTCTCGCCGTGCTCGGCGACGACCTTCGCGCACCACACCGGGTCCTCCAGCGCGGCCGTGCCCAGGTTCACCCGTGCGCAGCCGGTCGCGAGCGCGGCGGCCAGCGACTCGTCGTCGCGGATGCCGCCGGACAGCTCGACCTGGACGTCCAGCTCGCCGACCACGCGGGCCAGCAGCTCGCGGTTGCTGCCGCGGCCGAACGCGGCGTCGAGGTCGACCAGGTGCACCCACTCCGCACCGTCGCGCTGCCACGCGAGCGCGGCGTCCAGCGGGTCGCCGTAGTTGGTCTCGGTGCCGGCCTCGCCCTGCACGAGCCGAACGGCCAGGCCATCGGCCACATCAACAGCCGGGAGCAGCGTGAAAGTCACGCGTTCAGCCTAGTGGACGCTAGTCGACGCTCTTGAGCCAGTTCTCCAGCAGGTGCGCGCCCGCGTCACCGGACTTCTCCGGGTGGAACTGGGTCGCCCACAGCGGCCCGTTCTCCACGGCCGCGACGAACTCGTCACCGCCGTGCTCGGCCCACGTCACCAGCGGCGCCTTGAGCGTGTCCGACGCGTCCAGCTCCCACTTGCGCACGCCGTAGGAGTGCACGAAGTAGTAGCGGGTGTCCGCGTCGAGGCCCGCGAACAGCTCGGTGTCCTCGGGGGCGCGGACGGTGTTCCAGCCCATGTGCGGCACGACAGGTGCCTCCAGCCGCTCCACCGTGCCGGGCCACTCGCCGCAGCCCTCGGTGAGCACGCCGTGCTCGATGCCGCGCTCGAACAGGATCTGCATGCCGACGCAGATGCCCAGCACGGGACGCCCGCCCGCGAGCCGCCGGCCGATGAGCCGGCCGCCCTTGATCGCGTCCAACCCGGCCATGCACGCCGCGAACGCGCCGACACCGGGCACCACCAGGCCGTCGGCGTCGAGCGCGGCCCGATGGTCGGCGGTCACCTCCACGTCGGCGCCGACGCGCTGGAGCGCGCGCTCGGCGGAGCGGATGTTGCCGAATCCGTAGTCCAGCACAACGACCTTGGGCACGAAATCAGCCTACTAGGCCGTCCAGCCCATCAACGGATCAGGCAAGTCCGCCCTGCGTGACGGGAACCACCGGCAGGACGGTGTTGATCGGCAGGCCGGCGTGGTCGGGCAGGGCGGTCACCCACGTGTCCGCGCGGCCCTCGTCCACCAGGGACCGCACCTCGGCGACGTCGGCGGGCAGGTCCACGGGCTCGGGCCGGGCGTCCAGGCGCCACCACCGCAGCAGGCCGACCAGCTTGCGCGCCGAGCCCGTGGAACCCGCCCGCTCACCGTCGGTCCACACCTCGGCGGTGGGAGACCAGCGCAGCAGCAGCGCCGCCGCACCGGTCTCCCGGACCTGCTCGGCCAGTCGGAGCGCGGCCGGGAACCCGATTTGCCTGCGCGGCAGCAGCACCGTCCCGGACGTCACCGGGACCAGTGCCGCGGGGCCCGCGGCGGCGCGGTGCAGGTTCAGCTGCAGCTCCGCGGTCGGCGCGGGTGTCCAGATCAGGGTTCTCGGCACGCTCACAGGCACAGATCATGCCGCAGCGGCCGGGTGGCCGAACATCCGACGCACGGCCGCGGCGACGCCGAGCACGTCGAGGTCGTGCGCCGAATCGTGGTCCTCGGCCGTGCCGTAGGCCCGCAGCTCGGCGTCCCGCCGCACGCCCAACGACCGCAGCCGGTGCGGCACGTCCGCCAGCGCCTCGGCCGCCAGGTGCGCCGACGTGCCCTCCAGGTACGGCTCCACCAGCAGCACGTCGGCCCGCTCGGCGCGGTGCACTGCCGCCCGCAGCCCGGCCGCTCCCCCTTGCCGATCTCCGCCACCACGACCAACGGCCGGCCGGGGTGGTCCTGCGTGAACGCCGCGAACAGCGCGGCGTGATCTCTTCCATCCACTGTGGACGTCTGCCAGCCCTCGACCTCGAACCTCTTCGCCACCCCGCCGGGCCAGCCGTGCGTGCCGGAGGCGTTGTCCACCACCACCGCCACCAGGCGGTCCAGGCCGAGCCGCCCGGCCAGCGCGATCGCCTCGTGGTTGCTGCCCTCGTCCAGCTCCGCGTCGCCGACCAGCACGAACGTCCGCGCGGTGCGGCCCTGCAGGCGCAGGCCGATCGCGGTGCCGACGGCGATCGGCAGGCCGTGCCCGAGCGAGCCGCTGCTGATCTCCACGCCCTTGACCAGCGCGCGGTCCGGGTGCTGGCCCAACGGCGAGTCCCACGCCGTCCACGTGTCCAAAGTGGAGGGATCGAGGTAGCCCTTCGCGGCCAGCACGGCGTAGTACGCCATCGGGCCGTGCCCTTTGGACAGCAGGAACCGGTCGCGGTCCGGGTCGTCCACCCGGTCCGGCGAGACGTCCAGCACCCGGTCGTAGAGCACCCACAGCACGTCGAGCGTGGACGCCGCCGCCCACTCGTGCTTCTCGTCACCTGTCATCCGCCCGAACAACGCGGGGAGGTCCGCGTAGCCGGACTTGTCCTTGACCGTCATGACCTCACGAAACAACTTCGACTTATGTCGAGGTCAAGCCGCATAGCATGGGCACGTGAGCAAGTTGCCGGAGATGTTGACCATCGGTCAGGTGGCCGAGCGCAGCGGCGTGCCGCACACCGCGTTGAGGTTCTACGAGGAACGGGGGCTGATCTCGTCCGACCGCACGGCGGGCAACCAGCGCCGGTACCCGCGGCACGTGCTGCGGCGGCTGGCGTTCATCCGCACCGCGCAGCGGGTCGGGTTGTCGCTGGAGGACGTGCACGCGGCGCTGGCGACGCTGCCGGACAACCGCACGCCGACCAAGTCGGACTGGAGCAGGCTGTCGGCGAGCTGGCAGGTGGAGCTGGACGCGCGGATCGACGCGCTGCGCCGGCTGCGCGACCGGCTGACGTCGTGCATCGGGTGCGGGTGCCTGTCGCTGCGCAGCTGCACCCTGCAGAACTTCGACGACGAGCAGGCGGCGGACGGCCCTGGCGCGCCCAAGCTCAAGCCGGCCGTCGAAGGCGGCACGTGAAAACCTGTTGTGGCCGCGTGCTGCACTGGGAGTCGTGCAAGAGAAGAAGCAGATGGTCCGCTTGTCGAAGCGGATGTCCAAGGTCCTGCGCCACGAGCCGGAGCGGGTCGGGCTGACGCTCGACGCGGCCGGGTGGGTGGACCTGGACGATTTCGTGCGCGCCCTGGGCGTGAGCCGGGCGCAGGTGCTGGAGGTGGTGGCGGACAACGACAAGCAGCGGTTCGCGATCGAGGACGGGCGCATCCGGGCCAACCAGGGGCACACCGTGGAGGTGTCGTTGGACCTGCCGGTCACCGAGCCGCCCGCCGAGCTGTACCACGGGACGGTGGGCCGGTCCCTGCCCGACATCTTCCGGGACGGGCTGCGGCCGATGGCGCGGCACGACGTGCACCTGTCCGCGTCCGTCGAGACGGCCGTGCGGGTCGGGTCACGCCGGGGCAAGCCGGTGGTGCTGGTCGTCGACGCCGCGGCCATGGCCGCCGACGGACACGAGTTCCGGGTGAGCGCCAACGGCGTGTGGCTGGTGCCCGCCGTGCCGCCTAACTACCTGCGAGAACACGTCTCGTGAGCCAGTCGAGGCCCGCGACGACCTCGTCCGGGCTCAGGCCCCGCACCTGTCTTTGGTACTGGTAGACCTCCGGGGCCAACGGCGCCATCAGGGCGTCCACCACGGCCGCCGGGGCGCCGTCCACCAGCGCGGCCACGTGCCGCCGCCAGAACCCGTAGGCACCCGCCCGGAACCGCGCCCGGCCCGTCTCCGCGCCGAGCACCACGTGCAGGTGCCGTTCCAGCAGGCCGACCATGGTCCGGTAGAACGCGGCCAGCCGCTCGTCCGGCGGCGCGCCCGGCCCCAGCGGCGGCGGACCCGTGAGGATGCGGTCCTGGATCTCGGCCTCGTGCTCGTCCAGCAGCGCCTGCGCGATCGACGTCGTATCGGGGTAGCGCCGGTACAGCGTGGCCCGACCCACGCCTGCGGCCCGTGCGATGTCCTCCATCGTCACGCCGACCGCCCCGCCGGCCGCGGCGAACACCTCTTCCGCGGCGGCGAGCACGCGGGCCCGGTTGCGTGCGGCGTCGGCCCGTTCCCGAGGGCGACCGACGGTGATGGCGGCCTGAGCCGGTGACGACATGTGACCAACCATACGCAGACAGCCAAGCCCGCCACGGCCAACGCGCCTGAATGTTCAACTCGGGGGTCCTGAACGTAGGACACACGGGACCTGAACGTAGGACACGCGCGCGTGTCCTACGTTCGGAACGCGCGTGTCGAACGCTCGGGACCCCCGAGTTCTGCGTTCGGGTCAGAGCAGCCAGGCGATGGCAGCGCCCACGGCGACGACGGTCAGGACCAGCAGGACGATCGCCAGGCCCCGAGCCGTCTTCCACGTGCTGTAGACGCCACCGCCGAGGAAACCGGCCAGGGCGATCAGCCCGATGACCACGTACTCCTTCGGCATCTACAGGACGCCCTTGGTCGATGGCACGCCACCCACGCGCGGGTCCGGCTCGACGGCCGCGCGCAGTGCCCGCGCGATCGCCTTGAACTGCGCCTCGGCGATGTGGTGCGGGTCCCGCCCGTACTCCACCCGCACGTGCAGCGCGATGCCCGCGTGGAACGCCAGCGAGTCGAACACGTGCCGGTTCAGCACGAACGGGTAGTTGCCGCCGATCGTGAACGTGTTGAACTGCTCCGGCTCGCCCACGTGCACGCAGTACGGTCGCCCCGACACGTCCACCGCCGCGTGCGCCAGCGTCTCGTCCATCGGGATCCACGCGTCGCCGAACCGGCGGATGCCCGCCTTGTCCCCCAACGCCTCCCGCAACGCCTGGCCGAGCACGATCGCCACGTCCTCCACGGTGTGGTGCGCGTCGATCTCCACGTCACCGGTCGCCCGGACGACCAGGTCCAACGACCCGTGCACGCCCAGCGCGGTGAGCATGTGGTCGTAGAACGGCACCCCCGTCGCGATCTCGACCTTGCCGGTGCCGTCGAGGTCCACCTCGACGTACACCGACGATTCCCTGGTGGTGCGCTCCACCTTGCCGACCCGGCTCACCGGCCAACCTCCTTGCTCGCCGCGAGGAACGCGTCGTTCTCCTCCGGAGTACCGACCGTCACCCGCAGATGTCCGGCGATGCCGACGTCCCTGATCAGCACACCGCGTTCCAAATACGACCGCCACGTGGCGTGCGCGTCCTCGAACCACCCGAACAGCACGAAGTTCGCGTCGCTCGGCACGACCGAGAAGCCCAGACCCGCCAACGAGTCCATCACCCGGTCCCGTTCGGCCGCCAGCTTCGCCACCGAACCCAGCGTCTCGGCCGCGTGCCGCAACGACGCCCGTGCCGCCGCCTGCGTCAACGCCGACAGGTGGTAGGGCAGCCGCACGAGCTGCAACGCGTCCACCACGGCGGGCGCGGCGGCCAGGTAGCCCAGCCGGCCGCCCGCGAACGCGAACGCCTTGCTCATGGTCCGGCTGACGATCAGCTTCGCCGGGTGGTCCTCCAGCAGCTCGACCGCGCTCGGCCGGGACGAGAACTCCGCGTACGCCTCGTCCACCACGACCATCCCGGGTGAGGCTTCGATCAGCACGCGCAGGTCTTCCAGCGGCAGGCTCTGCCCGGTCGGGTTGTTCGGGCTGGTCACGAAGACCACGTCCGCCGCGCGTTCGGCGATGATCTCCGCCGCCCGCGCCACGTCCAGCGAGAAGTCCGCGCGGCGGGGCGTGGGCACCCACTCCGTGCGGGTGCCGGCGGCGATGATCGGGTGCATCGAGTACGACGGCTCGAAGCCCAGCGCCGAGCGGCCCGGACCGCCGAACGCCTGCAGGATCTGCTGCAACACCTCGTTCGACCCGTTCGCCGCCCACAGGTTCGCCGAGGTCAGCGGCACGCCCGTGGACGAGGCCAGGTAGGCGGCCAGGTCCTCGCGCAGTGCCACCGCGTCCCGGTCCGGGTAGCGGTGCAGCTCGCCCGCGATCGCCGCGACCTCCCGCACCACGTCCTCCACCAGGGCGGGCGTGGGCGGGTACGGGTTCTCGTTGGTGTTCAGCCGGACGGGCACGTCCAGCTGAGGAGCGCCGTATGGTGTGCGTCCGCGCAGGTCGTCACGCAAAGGCAGGTCTGTGATTTCGACCTTGGAACCGATGCTGTGTCTCATGCCGCCTCCGCTGAGAAGAGCGCGTCGGCGGGCCGTTCACCGATGGGCTTCATCCGCTGAACCTCGCCGTGACCGCCTGGCCGTGGGCGGGCAGGTCCTCGGCGTTCGCCAGCGCCACGACGTGGGGCGCGACCTCGCGCAACGCGTCCTCGCTGTAGTCGACCACGTGGATGCCGCGCAGGAACGTCTGCACCGACAGCCCCGACGAGTGCCGCGCGCACCCGGCGGTCGGCAGCACGTGGTTGGAGCCCGCGCAGTAGTCGCCCAGCGACACCGGCGAGTGCGGTCCCACGAAGATCGCGCCCGCCGCACGCACGCGTGCGGCGACCTCACGCGCCTGAGCGGTCTGGATCTCCAGGTGCTCGGCGGCGTAGGTGTCCACCACGCGCAGTCCGTCGTCCAGGCCGGACACCAGCACGGTGCCGGACTGCCTGCCGGTCAACGCCGTCCGCACGCGCTCGCGGTGCTTGGTCGCGTCGGTCTGCCGCTCCAGCTCGGCGTCCACGGCGTCGGCCAGCTCCGCCGACGTGGTCACCAGCACGCTCGCGGCCAGCGGGTCGTGCTCGGCCTGGCTGATCAGGTCGGCGGCCACGTGCACCGGGTCGGCCGTGTCGTCGGCCAGGATCGCGACCTCGGTCGGCCCGGCCTCGGCGTCGATGCCGATCAGGCCGCGCAGCAGCCGCTTGGCGGCGGTCAGGTAGATGTTGCCGGGACCGGTCACCAGGTCCACCGGCTCCAACGCCCCGCCGTCGGTGTCCGTGCCGCCGTACGCCAGCAGCGCGACCGCCAGCGCGCCGCCCACGGCCCACACCTCGGTCACGCCGAGCAGCGCGGCGGCGGCCAGGATCGCCGGGTGCGGCAGGCCGCCGAACTCCGCCTGCGGCGGCGAGCACACCACCAGCGACTCGACGCCCGCGATCTGCGCCGGCACCACGTTCATGACCACGGTGGACGGGTAGACGGCCAGGCCGCCGGGCGCGTACAGGCCGACCCGGGACACCGGCACCCAGCGCTCGGTCACCGTGCCGCCGGGCACGACCTGGGTGGTCGTGTCGACGCGGCGCTGGTCGGCGTGCACCTTGCGGGCGCGGGCGATGGACTCCTCCAGCGCCGCCCGCACGGCCGGGTCCAGCTCGGACAGCGCGCGCTTCAGCTCGGACGCGGGCACGCGGATCGAGGCCGGGCGCACCTTGTCGAACTTCTCGCCGTGCTCCAGCACCGCTTCGACACCGCGTTCGCGCACGTCGTCCACGAGCGGCCGGACCTGATGCAGCACCGCGTCCACGTCGACCTCGGCGCGCGGCAGCGCGGCACGCAGTTCGGCGGGTGACGGGACACGACCTCGCAGGTCGATGCGGTTCAGCATGCCCTCAAGGGTAAGGCGTCGCCAATTCCGTCAACTGTCAGCCCGGCGCCGGGTGGTGAACCCGACAAACGGCGGCTACCTCGAATCGTGACCGGCGCGCCACGCTGCGTACGCATCCGTCGCAAACCCTGCTGATGATGGAGGCTTGATGTTCACCAAGCGGCGCGGCCTCGTGGCCGCCGCGCTGGTCGCGAGCGTGGCCCTGGTGCTCCCCGCGCACCCCGGGTCGGCGCAACCGGCGACCGCGCACACCCCCGAGCGGATCGTGTTCGAGGTGACCGCGACCACACCCGAGGCGCGCACGAAGGTCGCCCGGACCGGGGTCGACGTCCTCGGGCAGAACGGCGACACGCTCACCGTGATCGCCGAACCCCGCCAGCAGTGGCTGCTGCGCGCCACCGGGCTGCCGGTGCGCCACGCCGGTGACGCGGACGCCCAGCTCGCGGGCCTGGGCAAGGCGGAGTTCGCCGATCCCCAGCTCGGCACGCTGGACTTCCCGTCCGGCTACACCGGCTACCACAACTACGCGGAGATGGTCGCCGAGCTGAACCAGACCGTCCGCGACCACCCGAACCTGGTCACGCTGCGCAGCATCGGCAAGTCGTACCAGAACCGCGACCTGTGGATGATCAAGATCAGCGACAACCCGGCGGCCGACGAGTCCGAGCCGGAGGTGCTGTTCACCTGCAACCAGCACGCGCGTGAGCACCTGACCGTGGAGATGTGCCTGCACATCATCAAGCGGTACACGGACAACTACGCGTCCAACGCGGCCATCAAGGGCGCGGTCGACAGCCGGGAGATCTGGGTCATCCCCAGCGTCAACCCCGACGGCGCGGAGTACGACATCGCGACCGGCTCGTTCCGGGCGTGGCGCAAGAACCGGCAGCCGAACTCCGTCGCGGTCGGCACCGACCCGAACCGCAACTGGGGCCACCAGTGGGGCTGCTGCGGCGGTTCCAGCGGCAGCGGGTCGAGCGACACCTACCGCGGCACGGCGGCGTTCTCCGCGCCCGAGGTGGCCCGCGTGCGCGACTTCGTCAACGGCCGCGTGGTCGGCGGTGTGCAGCAGATCAAGACGCACATCGACTGGCACACCTACTCGGAGCTGATCCTGTGGCCGTACGGCTACACCTACAACAACACCGCCCCCGGCCTGGACGCCACCCAGGCCAGTGTGTTCCAGACCCTCGGCAGGCGGATGGCGTCGCTGAACGGCTACACGCCGCAGCAGTCCAGCGACCTCTACATCACCGACGGCAGCGTCAACGACTGGATGTGGGCCGCCCACAAGATCTGGAGCTACACCTTCGAGATGTACCCCAGGTCCGCGAGCGGCACCAGCGGCTTCTACCCGCGCGACACGGTGATCGCCACGCAGACCTCGCGCAACGACACCGCGGTGCAACTGTTCCTCGACTACTCCGACTGCGTTCCGCGCATCACCGGGCGCACCTGCTGACGGCCTCCACGGCCTGATCAACCTGGGCGGGCTCGACGAAGTAGTGGGGCGAGGCCCTCACCACCTCGTCGAGCCCGCGCCGGGTCATGTCCTATCCCAGGCTGGAGGTGAATTTCGCGAGCGCGCTGGCCAACGTCATGTCGAGCACCTCGACGACACTGGCCCACTGGTGGTCCGCGGAATCTGTCCAGGTCCAGGTCACCGTTTCGGTCGGAGACGACACCACAATCGGGTTGGCCGCCAGTTCGGCGTCGCCCTGGCGGCGAGAACTCACCATCTCCGCATAAACCGTCAAGGTGATCACACCGGTTTCACCACTACCGACTTTCTGCATGAAGACCAAATAGCGCAGCTTCTTCCCGAACGCCACCACGTGCAGCCGCGACCACCACGTGCCGCCATTCAGGTTCGGGAAGAAATCGACGCTACGAGCAGCAGTGAGAACCTGGTCCTCCCAGTAGAACGCCTCGTCGCTTGGAGGAGCCGCGGTCCTCAGGGACGCATAGGCTCGCGGGTCGACACCTTCGCGCAGCAGTTCGCCGATCTTGTCCTTCATGTCTTCGAGCCAGTCGTTGATCTTGGTCTGCACAGCGTTGGCGAGCGCGCTCGCCCCTGCTGCGCGATCCGCGGTCCCGCTCGCCGAGTGGACTTCGCGGAGCCGCCCGATACCGGCCTCGAGAACTGTGAGGGCCCCACCTCCGGCCGCGAACGCGTGGTCGGCGGCCACTGGACGTTCCAACTCACTGCGGAGGGCGGCGATCTCCAGTTCCCCGAAGAACCGGACCAACGGGCGCAGGTCGCCCTCGTTGGCCCGGTCGAGACACAAGAGATAGCGAGTCCGCTCACGCCGGTCCACCACCAGCGGCGCGAGGTCGTGCCTGAGGAGGATGAGCAACGTCAAACACCGGGCTACGCGACCATTGCCGTCCTCGAACGGATGAATCCGGACGAACCTGTGGTGCAGCCAGGCCGCCTGGATGATCGGGTCACGGTCGCCGTAGTCGTGGTACAGCTCGACCAGCCGGTCCATCTGCGACGCCACCTGCTCGGGCGGCGTGTATTCGAGCAGTGACCCGTCGGGGCGGGTCACATGATTCGCCTGCTGCTTCCACTCACCGTGGTGCAGAGTCGCTTCGAAGACCATGCCGGTCGGCCCGGTGGCCGTGTACGTCGACTGGCGCGTGGTCAGGGCGACGTGCAGTTCCTTGATCAAGCCCACCGATAGGTCGCGGCCTTCACGAGCGGATTGGACCAGGAATTCCAATGTGTCGTACTGGGACCGAACAACCTCGAGGACGTCCTCGTTCACCGAACCATCCCCGGCCCGGGCGACCGCGTCCGCGGTGAGACCTTCAGCGACCAGCGCTTCGGTCACACCCCAGTCGATGTCGTACAACCGCTCGATGATGCCGGTTTCGATGGCGTGACGCCGCAACGACCTCCGACGGGCCTCGTGGAATGCCTCGTCATTGGCCGAGACAACGGTTTTCCAGGCACCTTGGATGGCACGCACCGTGTCGAGCAATGGCTGAAGATTCCCGTTGAGCGGAGGAAGGGGTTCGACATCAGTCCACGGCATATCGGCCATTGTCACGGGCGAATGGTATCGGCAGGCACGCGACCTGGCTCAGGCGGCGCACCTGCTGACGGCCTCCACGGCCTGATCAACCTGGGCGGGCTCGACGAAGTAGTGGGGTGAAGCCCTCACCACCTCGTCGAGCCCGCGCCGGGTCATGTCCAGCAACGTGGACGACGCGCCGCTCACGGTCACCGTCACGCCCGCCTCGGCCAGCCGGTCGCGCACCTCGGTCGCGGTGCGGCCATCGACGGTGAACGTGACGATGCCGGCCTTGCGCACACCAGGATCGCGGACGGTCACGCCGGGCAGCGCCGCCAGGCCTTCCCGCAGCCGCCCGGCCCGTTCGCCGACCTCGCGTTCGATCACGTCGATGCCCTTGGCCAGCGCGTAGCGTGCCGCGGCGATGAACCCGAGCCGGTCGGCGACGCTCGTCTCCCAGATCTCGTGGACCCGCGCGTCGTCCCGCAGGCGGTACTCCCGCGGCGCGACCCACTCCCCGCTGTGCAGGTCCACCAGGCGCGGCTTCATGCGGGCCGCGGCCTCGCGGCGCACCACCAGCACACCCGTGCCGCGTGGACCGCGCAGCCACTTGCGGCCGGTGCCCGCGATCAGGTCCACGCCCAGTTCGTCGGCGCGCACCGGCAGCTGTCCGACCGACTGGCACGCGTCCAGCAGCACCAGCGCGCCCACCTCGTGCGCCGCCTCGGCGACCTCGCGCGCCGGGTTCACCAGCCCGCTGTTGGTCGGCACGTGCACCAGCGAGACCAGCTTCACCCGTTCGTCCAGCATCTCCTTCAACGCGTCCACGTGGATCTGCCCGAACGCGTCCGACGGCACCACCTCGGCCGACGCGCCGACCTCCCGCGCCCGGTGCAGGATCGGAATCGCCGTGCCCGCGTACTCCGCCTCGCTGAACAGCACCCGGTCACCCTCGGTTAGCGGCACCGCGTCGAACGCGGACAGCCACGCGCGCGTGGAGCTGTCGGTGAACGCGATCTCGTCCGGCCGCGCGCCCAGCAGCTCGGCGAACACCCCGTACCCGGCTTCCAGGTCGTCCTCGCGTTCGCGTGCGGCGACGTACCCGCCGACCTCGGCCTCCCGCCGCAGGTGGCCGATCACCTCGTCCAGCACCTCACGCGGAGGCAGGGACGAACCGGCCGAGTCCAGGAAAATGGTCACTGAGTGCCCCCATGCGCTCGTGGCTACCCGCACTTATCGCCACCAGCATGCAACAAGAACGGGACTAGCGGGGCGTCCACTTCTCCAGGTTCCACCACGGGCCCCACGACAGCGCACCGTGCGCGTGCGGGTCCACGACCTCCTGGTAGCCGTTCCAGTTCTCCCGCACCACGTACGTGTGCTGCACCGTCGCCAGCACCACCATGCCCGGCGCGGCGACGTAGGCGCGCTGGAGCTGCTTGTACGCCGCCGCCCGCTGCGCGGGGTCCAGCAGCGAGCGCCCGGTGTCGAGGGCCGCGTCCACCTGCGGGTTCGAGTAGCCCCACGGGTTGGGCGTGTGCAGCGGTTGGTAGGTCATCAGGTCCGGGTCGAACGGCGTGCCGCCGCCGTGGAGCAGCGCGTCCACGCCCAGCCTCGGCGTGACCGCGTCCCAGCCCAGCCCGGCCAGCTGCACGTCGATGCCGACCGCCTTGGCGTCCGCGGCGAACGCGGTGGCCAGGTCGGCGCGCACCACGTCGCCGATCGGGTACATCAACGTGAACCGCGCGACCACGCCGTCACGCGCCCGCACGCCGTCCGCGCCGCGCACCCAGCCCGCCTGGTCCAGCAGCAGCTCGGCCAGCCCTTTGTCGTAGGCGAACCGCGCGCCGGTCTCCACGAACTCCGGCAGCGTGTCCGGCACCGGCGTGCTCGCCTCCGCGCCCTTGCCGCCGAGCAGGTTGTCCACCATGCCCTTGCGGTTGACCGCGTGGTTCAACGCCATCCGGATCGCGCTGTCACCCGTCACGGCGCCACTCGGCAGCGTGACCGCACGCAGGTCGGCGGTGCGGTGCGTGATCACCCTCATGCCGTTCGCGCCGCCGAACGACGCGGCCAGCCGGGGCGGCAGCGCGGTGCCGTCGAACTCGCCCGCCTGCAGCCGTTGTGCCCTGGTGTTGTCGTCCGGCACGAACACCACGGTCAGCTTGCGGATCTTGGGCTCGCCGCCGAAGTAGGAGGCGTTGGCCTCCAGCACCATCCGGTCGCCCTTGCGCCACTCCACCAGCCGGTACGGGCCGGTGCCGACGGGTTGCACGGCGCGCAACGGGCCGCCGAGCGCCTCGCTGGGCAGGATGCCGAGCACGAGCGTGTGCGGGAACGCCGCCCACGGCCTGGCCAGCGTGAACCGGACCGCGTGCACGTCCAGCTGCTCCACGCCGGTCAGCTCCGCGAAGGAAGCCCGCTCGGTCGAGCCGGACGCCGGGTCCAGCAACGCCCGGTAGGTGGCCACCACGTCCTCGGGCCCGAACGACGTGCCGTCGGTGAACTTGACGCCCTCGCGCAGCGTCACCGTCCAGCTCAGCCCGTCCGGGGAGGGCTTGGGCGGGTCGGCGGCGAGCTGAGGCCGCACCGAGCCGTCCGCGCGGTGCTCCACCAGCCCGTCGTACAGCTTCGACACGCCTTCGCGGCCGTAGCCGAGCAGCGGGTTCAGCGTGGTCGGCTCGATCGGGTCGGCCAGCACGATGGCGCTGTTGTCCGACGTGCCCTCGGCGCTCGGTGTCGTCGAGCCGGTGCACCCCGCGGCGGCGAGGACGGCGGCGACGACGAGCGGGGGCAGGAGGGAGCGCACGAGACCCGACACTACCTAGAGTGGGCGCCATGCGTGTCGCCCTCTGCCAGATCACCTCGTCCAGCGACCCGGCGGCGAACCTGGACCTCGTGCGTTCGGAGACCAAGCGCGCCGCGGCCGGCGGTGCGCGCGTGGTGGTGTTCCCGGAAGCCACCATGTGCCGGTTCGGCGTGCCCCTCGGCCCGGTGGCCGAGCCGCTGGACGGCCCGTGGGCGGGCGCGGTGCGCGACATCGCCGACGAGCACGGCGTGGTCGTCGTGGCGGGCATGTTCACACCCGCGCCGGACGGCCGGGTGGCGAACACGCTGCTGGTCACGGGCGGCGGGCGGCACGTCGGCTACGACAAGATCCACCTGTTCGACGCGTTCGGGTTCACCGAGTCGCGCACGGTCGCGCCCGGTTCGACCCCGGTGACCGTCGACGTGGACGGCGTCACGCTGGGCCTGGCCACGTGCTACGACGTGCGGTTCCCGGAGCTGTTCCGGGCGTTGGCCGACCGGGGCGCGACGGCCGTGCTGGTGTGCGCGTCGTGGGGCGCGGGACCGGGCAAGCGCGAGCAGTGGGAGCTGCTGGTGCGCGCCCGTGCGCTGGACTGCACGTCGTGGGTGCTAGCCTGCGGGCAGGCCGATCCCGGGGTCGACCACGGGGCGCCGACGGGCATCGGCTTCAGCACGGTCGCCTCGCCGCTGGGCGAGGTGGTCGAGCAGTTGGCGGGCGAGCCGGGGACGTTGGTGACCGAAGTGGACACTGAGAGTGTCACGCGGGCGAGGGAAACGTTGCCCGTCCTGGCGAATCGTCGTTTCTGAATCTCTTTCGAGGGGCGTTGCATCACACGAACGGGTGGCAGCCGAATAGGTGGCCCTTCGAGCCGGGAAGCCCTTCGCGGGACTGAAATCACGACACGCGAAGGGGACCCGGCCATGATCAACCAGGCCGAAGTGGACCGCCTGTACGACTGTGAAGTGATCGACGAGCACGGTGAGCGCATCGGCTCGGTGAAACAGGTGTGGCTCGACGATCAGGACGGGCAGCCGATGTGGGCCTCGGTGCACACCGGCCTGTTCGGTCTCAAGGAGTCGTTCGTGCCGATCCAGGACGCGACTTTGGGCAACGGCGTCATCACCGTTCCCGTGGACAAGCAGCAGGTCAAGGACGCGCCCCGGATCGACGTTTCCGACCAGCACATGTCCGACAAGCAGCAGGACGAGCTGTACGAGTACTACGGCATGATCCCGACCCACCGCACCGGCGAGCACGACCGCCTGCCGGGCGGGCGCACCGAGACCAAGCCGATGCCGATGCCCGGCGCGGGCCGCACGTCCGGCCTGACCCGCGGCGAGATGCGCGGCGGCGGGATGCCCGGCGAGACCCGGCCCGAAGGGCTCGGCAACGTGCGCGAGCCGGCCACCGGTCAGCGCGCCCGCCACGAGGCCCGCACCGGCGACTCGGTCACCCGTTACGAGGAAGAACTCGACGTCGGCACGCGCGATGTCGAGGCCGGTCGGGTGCGGCTGGTCAAGCACACCGTGACCGAGCAGAAGGACGTGACCGTGCCGGTCTCGCACGAAGAGGTCCGCGTGGTGCGCGAGCCCGCCGAGGGCGCGCCCACCGACCGGGCGTTCGTGGACGAGGAGGCGGAGGTGACGCTGCGCCGGCAGGAGCCGGTGGTGGAGAAGAAGACCAAGGCCGCGGAGAAGGTCCGGCTGGACAAGCAGAGCATGACCGAGCAGCAGCACGTCCACGGCGAGGTGCGCAAGGAACGGGTGGACGTCGAGCGCGACGACCAGATCACGCAGCGCGACGACCGCACCAAGCGGCGCGACACCTGACCTGGACGCGCCCGCGCCTGTGCCCCGGGCGCGGGCCCGTCCCACCTCCCGTCGGCGGCCGGCGGCAGTCGCGGCACTAACGCAGGTCGAGCCCCAGGTCCAGGGCCGGGGAGGAGTGCGTGAGGCCGCCGACGGCCAGGTAGTCCACGCCCGTCTCGGCGTAGGCCCTGGCCACGTCCAGCGTCAACCCGCCGGACGCCTCCAGCGCGACACCACCCGCCCGCCGCACCGCCTCGGCGCACTCGGCGGTGGTGAAGTTGTCCAGCAGCACGAGTTCCGCGCCCTCGGCGACGGCCTCGTCCAGCTGGTCCAGCGAGTCGACCTCGACCTCGCACGGCAGGTGCGGCGCGTGGGCGCGCACGGCGGCCAGCGCCGCCCGCACCGACCCGGCGGCGCGCACGTGGTTGTCCTTGATCAGCACCGCGTCGCCGAGGCCGAGCCGGTGGTTGACGCCACCGCCGCACCGCACCGCGTACTTCTCCAGCAGCCGCAGGCCGGGCAGGGTCTTGCGGGAGTCGCGCACGCGCGCCTTGGTGCCGGCGACCTCGTCCACCCAGGCCGCGGTGAGCGTGGCCACGCCGGACAGGTGGCACAGCAGGTTCAACGCGGTGCGCTCGGCGGTGAGCAGCCCGCGCACCGGTCCGCGCAGCACCAGGGCGGGCTCGCCCGGCACGGCCTTGTCGCCGTCGGACCGCTGCTCCAGCACCTCCACGTCGGTGACCTGCCGGAACACCTCCAGCGCCACCGGGATGCCCGCCAGCACACCGGCCACGCGCGGCGTCAACTCGGCCACGGCCACCGCGTCCGCGGGCACCGTCGCCTCGGTCGTCGCGTCCGCGCCGTACCGCAGGTCTTCCTCCAACGCCGTCGCGATCACGCGGCGGGCGTCGTCCAAGTCGAGCCCGATGCTCGCCCCTGCGAGCAGGTCTTCGGTGCTCATGCCACTCCCCTCGCCACCACGGGATCGGCCAGCACCGGCTGGCCGGACGGGTTGAGCCGGACCACCTGGCTGCGCTGCCAGCGCACGTCGTCGCGCTCGGTGAAGTCGGTGCGCACGTGGCAGCCGCGCGACTCCTCGCGCTGCGCCGCCGCCGCGATCAACGCCCGCGCGGCCACGGTGAGCGCCGCGTCCTCGACCAGCTGCCGGCTGTCCAGCGTGCGGTCCACAGTGGACAGGTCGAGCACCGAGCCGACCACGGCCAGGCCCTCGGCGTCACGGCCGATCGCCGCGTACCGCGACATCACGCGCTGCAACGAGTCCCGGTCGGCCACCGGCGCCGTCGGCAGTTCCACCGCGGCCGCCGCCGAGGGGCGGGCCAGCACGCCGAGCGCCAGGTCCACCGCGACCGCCTCGGCCGCCCGCGTGCCGACGACCAGGCCTTCGAGCAAGCTGTTGGACGCCAACCGGTTCGCGCCGTGCAGCCCGGTACGGGCCACCTCACCCGCCGCGTACAGGCCGGTGACACCCGTTCGTCCGTCCACATCGGACACCACGCCACCGCACGCGAAGTGCGCCGCGGGCGCGACCGGGATCGGCTCGCCCGCCGGGTCGACTCCCGCCGCGAGACAGGCCGCGTGCACGGTCGGGAACCGCCGCGCGAAGTCCGAGATGCCCGTGGCGTCGAGGAACACGTGGTCGTCCACGCCGCCGGGACCGCCCGCCATGTGCCGGGTGATCGCCGCGGCCACCACGTCACGCGGCGCCAGGTCCTCCAACGGGTGCACGCCGCGCATGACCCGCGCGCCGGTCGCGTCGACCAGCACCGCGCCCTCGCCGCGCACCGCCTCGGTGACCAGCGGGCAGCGGCCACGCGCGCCACGCCCGGTGTAGAGCACGGTCGGGTGGAACTGGACGAACTCGACGTCCGCCGCCACCGCGCCCGCGCGCAACGCCAGCGCCAGGCCGTCGCCGGTGGCCACCTCCGGGTTGGACGTGGCCTGGTAGAGCTGGCCGAGGCCGCCGCTGGCCAGCAGCACGGCGGGCGCGCTGAGCACGCCGGGCACGCCGTTGCCGTCCAGCACCAGCAGCCCGCACACCGCGCCGAGCGGGGTGCGCACCGCGTCCACCGCGACGTGGTTCTCCAGCACCGGCACCCGACCGTCCGACGCCGCCGCCAGCAACGCGCGCTCGACCTCCGCGCCGGTCGCGTCACCGCCCGCGTGCACCACCCGGAACGCGCTGTGCCCGCCCTCCCGCGTGCGGGCCAGCCCACCGGTCGGCGCGGCGTCGAACACCGCGCCGCGCTCGCGCAACCGCGTCACCGCCGCCGGTCCACCGGCGATGATCGCGGCGACCGCGGCCTCGTCGCACAGTCCGGCCCCGGCCACCAGCGTGTCGCGCACGTGCGCGTCGACCGTGTCGTCGGCGTCGTGCTCACCGGGCAGCACGACGGCCACGCCGCCCTGCGCCCACCGGGTGTTGCCGTCCTCGCCGGCGGCCTTGGTCACGACCAGGACCCGCAGCCCCAGCTCACGCGCGCGCAGCGCCGCCGTCAGACCGGCCACTCCCGTGCCGACGACCAGCAGGTCGGCGCGGGCCTCCCACAGGGGGGTATTCATTCCCCGCCGCCGGGCTGCCCGATCTCGATCATGCGCTGCACCGCGCCCTGGGCGCGGCGAGCCGTCTCCAGGTCCACGTGCACCTCGTCCTTGTTCTCCCGCAGGCCCCGCAGCAGCGCGGCCGGGGTGATCATCTTCATGTACCGGCACGACGCCCGGTCGTTCACCGCGCGGAAGTCGATCTCCGGCGCGGCCCGGCGCAGCTGGTGCAGCATGCCGATCTCGGTGGCCACCAGCACCGACTTCGCGCTGGTCCGCCGGGCGGCGGTGATCATGTCGCCGGTCGAGAGGATCTTCACCTTCTCCGCCGGGACGGTGCCCTCGCCCGCGAGGTAGAGCGCCGACGTGGCGCAACCGCACTCGGGGTGGATGAACAGGTCGGCGTCCGGGTTCGCCGCCGCGCGCTCGGCCAGCTCCGGGCCGTTGATGCCCGCGTGGACGTGGCACTCGCCGGCCCAGATGTGCAGGTTCTCCCGGCCCGTCTCGCGCTTGACGTGCGCGCCGAGGAACTGGTCCGGCAGGAACAGCACCTCGCGGTCGGCCGGGATCGACTTCACCACGTCCACCGCGTTCGACGAGGTGCAGCAGATGTCGGTCTCCGCCTTCACCTCGGCCGTGGTGTTGACGTAGGACACGACGACCGCGCCGGGGTGCTCGGCCTTCCACGCGCGCAACTGCTCGCCGGTGATCGAGTCGGCCAGCGAGCAGCCCGCCCGCTCGTCCGGGATGAGCACGGTCTTGTGCGGCGCGAGGATCTTCGCGGTCTCGGCCATGAAGTGCACGCCGCAGAAGACGATGGTGGACGCGTCGCTCGCGGCCGCGATGCGGCTGAGCGCCAGCGAGTCACCGGTGTGGTGGGCGATGTCCTGGATCTCGGGCAGCTGGTAGTTGTGCGCCAGGATGACCGCGTCCCGCTGTCGCGCCAGCTCCAGCACCTCGTCGCGCCATGCGGAATCCGGCGCGATCCCGTCGTAGGCACCGTCCGAGGTTCGCTCCACGTAGGCGGTAGCGACCATGGGTTCCTCCCTTGAGCCAGGTTTTCGCCTATCGGTCGAAAACGTGGCCGATAGTATCAGCCGAGTGGGACTGGCGGGACATGAGGTGCTGGCCGCGGTGCTCCAGGTGAGAGCCGGATCACTCCAGGTCATGCTGTGGGAGCGCGCCCGGGAACCGCACGCTCACCGCTGGTCACTGCCCGGTGGCGGGCTCGGCGACGACGAGGACGTCGAGGCCTCGATCCGCCGTCAGCTGGCGGAGAAAGTCGACGTGCGACAGTTGTCACACGTCGAGCAGCTGGCCGTGTTCAGCAACCCGGCGCGGGTGCCCGGCCCGCGGGTGGTGGCGACCGCGTTCCTCGGCCTGGTGCCGTCGCACATCGACCCGGTGGTGCCGTCGGACACCGCGTGGCACCCGGTGGACGCGCTGCCCGCGACCGCGTTCGACCACGAGGCGATCTGCCGCCGTGCCCGGCACCGGCTCGCCTCGAAGCTGTCGTACACGAACCTGGGCTTCGCGCTGGCGCCGCCGGAGTTCACCATCTCCGCGTTGCGCTCGCTGTACTCCGCGGCCCTGGGCTACAAGGTGTCGGCGACCAACCTGCAACGCGTGCTGTCGCGGCGGGGGTTGTTGGAGCCGACCGGCGGGACGGTGCAGCCGGGACCGTCCGGTGGCAGGCCGGCGGCGCTGTTCCGGTTCGTGTCCGGACAGATGCGGGTCACCGACCCGTTCGCCGTGCTGCGGCCACCGTCCACCCGTAGCTTGGGTTCGTGACGACGACGCTCCCGCTGTTCCCGCTGGGCACCGTGCTGCTGCCCGGGGCGTCGCTGCCGCTGCACGTGTTCGAACCGCGGTACCGGCAACTGACCGTCGACCTGGTGACGGGGACGGTGCCGGAGCGGACTTTCGGCGTGGTGTCGATCAAGCAGGGGTGGGAGGTCGGCGCGGAGAACGTGGAGGCGCTGTCCGACGTCGGCTGCACGGCCGTGCTGCAGGAGGCGCGGCGGCTGTCCGACGGGCGGTTCGACCTGACCACGAAGGGCGGTCGGCGGTTCCGGCTGCTGGACGTGGACGAGGAGAGCGCGCCGTACCTGGTCGCGACGGTGCAGTGGCTGCCGGACACCGCCGCGCCGCCGGAGGTGGAGGCCGTGCTGCCGCTGTTGGCGGAGAGCGCGCGGGCGGCGCACGGGAGGTACCGGCAGGCGGCGTACCGGAGCGTTGGCCGGCCGCCCGGTCCGGACACGAAGTTGGCCGACCTGGCGTACGCGTTGGCCGGTGACTGCCTGCTGACGTTCGAGGACCGGCAGCGGTTGCTGGAGGAGACCTCGCCCGCGCGGCGGCTGCGGATGGTGCGAAAAGTGCTGCACCGCGAGGCGGGCATTCTGGACGCGTTGAGCGCCGTGCCCGCGCCGTTGTCGGAATTGGGCCACCTGCCTCATCGCAACTGACCGTTCACGCGGGCGGTGTAGGATACCGCGAATGAATAGCATGCGTGCGCTGCTCGACCTCGACCTGCCCGTGATCGCGGTGAGTTTCGCCGACGACGACAGCGCGCGGGCGGCGGCGGAAGCGCGTTCCGCCGGGGTGGACGTGGCCGAATTGCGCATCGACCGGTTCAGCCGGACCGACGTCGGGCACGTGCTGGCGCAGGTGCGGGCATTCGAGGGCCTGCCGGTGCTGGCGACCGTGCGCTCGGCGGCGGAGGGTGGCGGGTGGAGCGGTGCCGAGGAGGCCCGGCTGGAACTGTTCCGCGAGGTCGCGCCGCTTGTGGACGCCGTGGACGTGGAGCTGTCCTCAGACGGGATCGTGGCGGACGTGATCGCCGCCGCGCACGCGCACGACGCGTTGGCCGTCGTGTCGTACCACAATTTCGACCACACGCCCGACACCTCCGAACTGGACCGGATCGCCCGTGCGGCGAAAGAGGCCGGCGCGGATATCGTGAAGATTTCCACAATGGCCACGAAGGCCGCTGACCTGAAAGTCCTGGCGTCCTTGTTGGTGAATGCCGGTGATACCGAGATGATTGTGATCGCGATGGGTGAGATCGGTACCGCGTCGCGTATCTTCTTCCCCGCGCTCGGTTCCCGGTTGACTTACACGTTCATCGGGCACCAGCCGACGTCGGGTCAACTCGACTACGCCGAGACGTCCGCGTTGATCGGCAAGTTCTACCCCGGGTACGACCGGCGAAAGGGCGCGGTCGACGCCTGAGCGGTCGGTTCGGCGTCCTGAGCGTTCAACTCGGGGGTCGCGAACGTAGGACACGGTCGTTCCGAACGTAGGACACGCGCGACGCGAGGGGACGACTCGCGCGGGCGTGCGGGAGCGTGCGCGCGAGGCGGGTAGCCCGTTGGTGTTGAGGTGTTGGTTCGTCCTATTGCCCTCTAGTGGGATTGTTCAACAATCCTCTAGCGTGTGGTCCACGGCACAACCCACCCACGGTTGCGAGGTGACCACCATGAGCACCACGGACGTCGACACCACGGCGAGCCGGGGCCCGTTCGCCTGGTTCCACACGCTGGGGCGCAACGGCAAGCGGGCCTTCGTCGGCGCGTTCGGCGGCTTCGGCCTGGACGCCTACGACTTCCAGGTCCTGCCCCTGAGCCTGTTCGCCATCACCGCCTACTTCGGCATCACCACCGGCGAAGCGGGCCTGCTCAACACCGTCACCCTGGTCGTCTCCGCCCTCGGCGGCGCGATCGCGGGCATCCTCGCGGACCGCATCGGCCGCGTCCGCACCCTGATGATCACGGTCATCACCTACGCCGTCTTCACGGTCCTGTGCGGCTTCGCCACCAGCTACGAGACGCTGCTGGTCTTCCGCGCCCTGCAGGGCCTGGGCTTCGGCGGCGAGTGGGCGGCGGGCGCGATCCTGGTCGCCGAGTACTGCAAGCCCCAGTACCGCGGCCGCACGGTGGCGTTCATCCAGAGCTCGTGGGCGGTCGGCTGGGGCCTGAGCGTCATCGTCTACACCGCCGTGTTCAGCTTCCTGCCGCAGGACATCGCCTGGCGCGTGCTGTTCTGGACCGGCGCCATCCCGGCCGTCCTGATCTTCTACGTCCGCCGCAACGTCAAGGACGCGCCACGCGCCGAGCGGGCCCTGGTGACCAGCCCGCGCAAGGGCAGCTTCAAGGCCGTCTTCCAGGGCGGGCTCGGCCGCACCACGCTGTTCGCCGCACTGCTCGCCACCGGTGTCCAAGGCGGCTACTACACCCTGGCGAGCTGGGTGCCGACGTTCCTCAAGACCGAACGCGGGCTCAGCGTCGTCGGCACCGGTGGTTACCTGGCCTTGCTGATCAGCGGCGCGTTCGCGGGCTACGTCACCGGCGGCTACCTGACCGACCTGCTCGGCCGCAAGCGCACGTTCACCCTGTTCGCCGTGCTCAGCGCCGTCCTCATCGTGCTGTTCACCAACATCCCGCCGGGCGCGAACGGCCTGATCCTGCTGGTCACGTTCCCGCTCGGGTTCACCACGTCGGCGATCTTCAGCGGCTTCGGCTCGTTCCTCGCCGAGCTGTACCCGACGGACCTGCGCGGCACCGGCCAGGGCTTCACCTACAACTTCGGCCGCGCGGTCGGCGCGTTCTTCCCGACCCTGGTGGGGTTCCTGGCCGGGACGATGGGTGTCGGCGGTGCGATGATCTGCGGCGCGGTCGCCTACGGCATCGCCGTCGTCGCCCTGTTCGGCCTCCCCGAGACGAAAGGCGTCGAGCTGCGATGACGACGACACCGGCACAGGTGCGCCGCGACCACCAGGGGCCGACCGCCGGGCTGGCGGACGGCTACGCCCAGGCCAACCTCATCGCGGTGCCGGCGGCGTGACACCGCAGGCGGCGGTGATGGCGTCGAAACCGCCGTTCGCGATCACCCACGCGCCGGGGCACATGTTCGTCACCGACGTGCCCGACACGACCTACGTGCTCTGAACCGCGCTAACCGAGCCGTCGACCGAGGTCGTCCAGACCGTTCCACGCGGCCAGGCAGCCGTACGCCAGCGCCGTGCCCAAGGGCCACGCCAGCAAGCCCCACCACGTCTCCAGCACCGGGGCCAGCGCGATGACGTCACCCACCTCGGGCGCGGCGCTGACGGCGTACCGGCTGCCCGCCGAACCGATGCCGGTCAGCTGCGCCAGGTAGGCCGCCACGCCGGCACCGAGCGTGGCCGCGAGCATCACCACCGGGCCGCGCCGTTCCCGCAGCAACCACACCGCGATGCCGGTGATCAACCCGGCCGCCAGGCCCATCAGCACGAACAGCATCAGCCCGTCGAGCCGGTGGTAGCTCTCACCGGTGACCGGGATCAGCGACCCGTCCTGCTGCGCCACCACGTTCTGCGGCGGCGCGAGCCACGCCCACAGCCACCCCACCGGCAACCCGAACAGCGAGATCGCGGACAGCACGGAGAACGCGGGCAGCAGGTCGCGCTTCACCACGACCCGCGGCCGTTGCACCACGTAGTAGTACTCGAACGCCGGCGCGGGTGGCACCCGAACGGGAGTGGCCCGCTCGCCCACCGGTTGCTCCGCCACCCGACGACCTCCCTGCACCCGTGACTGATGCAGGGCAGGTTACCGCGCGGAGGAGATCTCGCCGTGGCGGCTGCACGCGGCCGTCCACCCGGAGGGCGTCACCTGCACCACCATCCGGCGCGCGCACTCCGCGCAGAACCGCGGCGGGTCGATCACACCCAGCCGTGACGCGCACGCCGAGTGGTCGCCCTCCGCGCGCTCCTTGCCGCAATATCCGCAGTAAGTCACCACACCCGGTCCACTGGTCACAGGGTCTTGCTCAGTTCCTTGATCGGCATGGCCAGCTCGGTCAGCATGTCCAGGTCGTCCTGCGCCGGGCGGCCGAGGTTGGTCAGGTAGTTGCCGACGATGATCGCGTTGACGCCGCCGAGCATGCCCTGCTTGGCGCCCAGGTCGCCGAAGGTCAGCTCACGGCCGCCGGCGAAGCGCAGGATCGTGCGCGGCAGGGCGAGCCGGAACGCGCCGACGGTCCGCAGCGCCTCGGGGCCCTCGACCACCGGGTAGTTCTCGTACGGCGTGCCCGGGTTGGGGATCAGGAAGTTCAGCGGCACCTCGTCGGGCTCCAGCTCCGCGAGCTGCACGGCGAACTCGGCGCGCTGCTCCAGCGTCTCGCCCATGCCGATGATGCCGCCGCAGCAGACCTCCATGCCGGCCGCGCGGATCATCTTCAGCGTGTCCCACCGCTCTTCCCACGAGTGCGTGGTGACCACGTTCGGGAAGTGCGAGCGGGCCGTCTCCAGGTTGTGGTTGTAGCGGTGGACGCCCATCTCCACCAGCTCGTCCACCTGCTCCTGGGTGAGCATGCCGAGCGAGCAGGCGATCTGGATGTCGTTGCCGTCCTCGCGGATGGCCTTGATGCCGTCGCGCACCTGCGACAGCAGCCGCTTGTCCGGCCCGCGCACGGCGGCGACGATGCAGAACTCGGTCGCGCCGGTCTCGGCCGTCTGCCGGGCCGCCTTCACCAGGCCGGGGATGTCCAGCCACGCCGAGCGCACCGGCGAGGGGAACTGGCCGGACTGCGAGCAGAAGTGGCAGTCCTCGGGGCAGCCGCCGGTCTTGAGCGACACGATGCCCTCGACCTCGACCTCCGGGCCGCACCAGCGCATCCGCACCGCGTGCGCCAGTTCCAGCAGCTCGGGGATGCGGTCGTCGGGCAGCCGGAGGACTTCGAGCACCTGCTCCTCGGACAGCCCGACGCCCTGCTCCAGCACCTGCTCGCGGGCAACAGCCAGGACATCGACCTGTTCGGGGGCTGCGGTCACGACGTCTCCTCGTCAACTCCGGCGGTGGTCCGTCGTGCAGTCTGCCGCACCGGCCCGCGAGCGACCCAGCGATGTGCGTCACTGGTTCGTTCAACCGGCCTCAGCAGGTGTGCGGCGCGGCGAACTTCTCCGGGTCGAACGTGCCGCCGAACCACGGCGAGAGGCCTTCCCTGGCCATCTCCACGAACTCGGCCCGGCCCAGTGCCGCCGAGCCGTCGGGCAGCACGCCCAGCAGCGGCGCGCCCGCGGCCTCGGGCAGGTCGACCAGGTTGGTGCGGGTGGCCAGGTCGGGTACGGCGGGCCAGCGCCCGACCACCACGCCGACGGACTCCAGGCCGCGGCGCAGCAGGGCCTCGGCGGTCAGCGCGGTCATGTTCAACGTGCCCAGGCCCGCGTGCGCGACGATGAGCACCGGCGCGTTGAGCGCCCACGCCGCGTCGGCGATGGTCGAGCCCGCGTCGTCGAACCGGACCAGCAGCCCGCCCGCGCCCTCCACCAGCACGAGGTCGTGCGTCTCGTCCAGCGCCACGGCCGCCGAGGCGACCTCGCTGGGGTGCAGCGTGGGCCGACCGGACCGGCGCGCGGCCGTGGCCGGCGCCAGCGGTTCGGGGTATCGGCGCAGCTCACGGGTGGTGACGGCGCCGGCGAGGCGGGTCACCTCGGCGAGGTCGCCCGGCTCGCCGTCGGCGATACCGGTCTGCGCGGGCTTGAGCACGGCGACCCGTCGACCGTCGGCCGCGGCCAGCGCCGCCAAGGCGGCGACGACCACGGTCTTGCCGACCTCGGTGCCCGTGCCGGTGATCACGAGGACGCTCACGGCCACTCACCCTAGGCCTATACGGAGCGTTGCGGTCCTCCGCGTTCTACAGTCACCGCTATGAGTGAGATCGTTCTCTACGGGGCGGACTGGTGCGGCGACTGCCGGCGGGCGAAGGCGTGGCTGCGGGAGCACGAAGTGCCGTTCACCGACGTCGACGTCGAACACGACGACGCGGCCCGCGACAAGGCGATCGAGATCGCCGGCGGGCGCAAGAACATCCCGGTGATCGTGCTGCCCGACGGCCGGGTCCTGGTGGAGCCGACCAACACCGAGCTCGCCGCCGCGATCGAGAGCTGACGTGGGCCGCAAGCGGGGGCGCCCGCGGAACGCCCGGCCCGGCGCCGCGTCGGTCCCCACCGCCACGCGGCCCGCGCGGAAGAACTGGTTCCTGCGGCAGTCCGGCGGCGTGCAGACGCTCATCGTCCTGGGTGTCACCGCATTGGTGATCGGCGGGCACTTCCTGCTGTGGGGTGCGATCCTCCCGGCCGTGGGCGCGGCGGTCGGACGCGTGCCGGTCGTGTCGACCGTGGCGGGCTGGCTGTTCGGCGGCGGCGCGTTCATGGCGTGGGGCGTGGCCGCCATCAACCACGACACGGCCAAGCCGGAGACCCGCAAGCGGCTCCACGTCGTGGCGTGGGTGTGGACGGCGATCGCGGTCCAGCTGTTCCCGACCGGTTACGCCGACGGCGTCAGCCTGCCGGTGGACTTCTGGGCGGGCGTGTACTCGGGCGCCTACGGCCTGATCCTCTCGCCGGTCGCGCTCTTCGCCCTGATGGGCTGCTGGGCGCTCTTCCTCAAGCTGACCAAGCGCAAGCAGGAGCTGAGCCACCAGGCCACCGGCTGGATCTGCGTCGGCTACGCGACGTTGCTGCTGGTCTGGGGCTCAACCCTGCTGCGCATGTGACGCCTCGGCCGCGGCGACGACGGCGGCGGCGATCGCGGCCACGTCGTCGTCCGTGCTGACGAACGGCGGCATGGTGTAGATCAAGTCGCGGAACGGCCGCAGCCACACGCCGTGGTCGACGGCCGCGGCGGTGGCGGCGGCCATGTCCACCGGGTGGTCCAGCTGCACCACGCCGATCGCGCCGAGCACCCGCACGTCACCGGGTGCCTGCGCGAGACCGGACCGCAGCCCGGCCTCGATCCGCCGCACCGACGCCCGCCAGTCCTGCGACAGCAGCAGGTCGGTGGACGCCAGCGCGACCGCCGAGGCCAGCGGGTTGCCCATGAACGTCGGCCCGTGCGCCAGCACCGGAACCTCGCCGCGCGAGATGCCGTCCGCCACCCGGGTCGTGCACAGGGTCGCGGCCATCGACAGGTAACCGCCGGTCAGCGCCTTGCCCAGGCACATGATGTCGGGGTTGATCCCGGCGTGGTCGGCGGCGAACAGCTCGCCGGTGCGGCCGAAGCCGGTGGCGATCTCGTCGAAGATCAGCAGCACGTCGTTGGCCAGCGTCAGCTCGCGCAGCACGTGCAGGTAGCGGGGGTCGTGGAAGCGCATCCCGCCCGCGCCCTGCACCACCGGCTCCACGATGACCGCGGCCAGCTCGCCGGCGTGCGCCTCGATCAGGTCCGCCAGCTCTTGGACGTACTCGGTCTCCAGGTCGCGCGGCGGAGCCGAGGCGAACACCTGCTCCGGCAGCACGCCCCGCCACAGCGCGTGCATGCCGCCCTCCGGGTCGCACACCGCCATCGGCTGGAACGTGTCGCCGTGGTACCCGCCGCGCCAGGTCAGCAGCCGCCGCTTCTCCGGCCGGCCCCTCGACCGCTGGTACTGCAGGGCCATCTTGACCGCGACCTCGACCGACACCGACCCCGAGTCGCACAGGAACACGTGCTGCAACGGCTCGGGCGTGATCTCCACCAACCGGGCCGACAGCGCCACCGCGGGCTCGTGGGTCAGGCCGCCGAACATGACGTGGCTCATCCGGCCGAGTTGGTCGCGCACCGCCGCGTCCAGCACGGGGTGCCGGTAGCCGTGGATCGCCGCCCACCACGACGACATGCCGTCGACCAGCTCACGCCCGTCGTCCAGCCGGAGCCGGACACCCTCGGCCGAGGAGACGACCAGCGGCTCGTGGGTGCCCGGCATCGGGCCGTACGGGTGCCAGACGTGTGCCTGGTCCAGCTTCAGCAGCTCATCGCGCTCCACGAGGGGTCAGGCTAACCGGCAGCTTCTCGAGGCCGCGGACGAGCGTGCCCTGGCGCCACGCCAGCGCGTCCGGCTCGGCGGTCAGGGCCACGTCGAATCGGTCCAGCAACGTCCCGATCGCGATCTCGCCCTCCATCCGGGCCAGCGGCGCGCCCAGGCAGTAGTGGATGCCGTGGCCGAACGCCAGGTGCCCGGCGGCCTGCCGCGTGATGTCGAGCCGGTCCGGTTCCGGGAAGCGCGCCCCGTCGCGGTTGCCGCCGCTCAGCGACACCACGACCACGCTGTCCCTGGGGATCACCACGTCGCCCAGCTCGACGTCCTCGTTCGTGTACCGGAACGTGGCCTGGTTGACCGGGCTCTCGAAGCGCAGGATCTCCTCGACCGCGCCCGGCAGCAGCGAGCGGTCGGCCCGCAGCTTCTCCAGCTGCTCCGGGTTGCGCACCAGGTGGTAGACGCCGTTGGCGATCAGGTTGACCGTCGTCTCGTGCCCGGCGACCAGGAGCAGGAACGCCATGGCGATCAGCTCCTTCTGGTCGAGCCGGTCGCCCTCCTCGTCGGCCTGCACGAGCGCCGAGAAGAAGTCGTCACCGGGCGCGTTCCGCTTGTGCTCGACCAACTTCGCCAGGTAGCCCGCCATCTGGGCACCCGCCTGCTGGAGCTGCTCCGGTTCGCCGTTGCCGGCGACCAGGGTGTTGGACCACGCGCGGAACCCGTCGCGCTCGTCCATCGGCACGTCGAGCATCTCGCAGATGACCGTGATGGGCAGCGGGAACGCCAGCGCGTCCACCAGGTCGACGTCGCCCTTCTCCGCCGCCTCGTCCAGCAGCCGGTCGGTGATCTCCTGGATGCGCGGCCGCAACTGCTCGACCCGCCGGGCGGTGAACGCCTTGGTGACGAGCTTGCGCAGCCGGGTGTGGTGCGGCGGGTCCATGTTCAGCATGTGCTGCACCAGGGACTCGTCGAACGGCGGCGCGTCGCCCCCTTCGACCCGGTTGCGCTCCATGACCTCCGGGAAGCGCTCGAAGTGCTTGCTGAACCTCGGGTCGGCCAGTGCCGACCGCGCCTCCTCGTACCGGGTGACCAGCCACGCCTTCGTGCCGCGCGGCAGCACGATCTCCGTCGCCGCCGCCTGCTCGCGCAGCCGGGCGTGGTAGGCGTGCGGATCGGCGAAGTACTCCTCGCCGAGCACGTCGAGACCGGCGATCTTCTCCCCCACAGGGACCCCTCCTCGTTTGAGTTAACCCTGTTCACTCAAACGATCCGAGGTTCCCTCTTGTCCCCGATTGCTCAGCTTGTCACCCGATCAGCCCAGGCACCCAGGGCCGAGCAGAGCCTTCAAATCACCCATGAGGGACGGTGTGGGAGTAACCCGAAGGGCGTCGTCCAGCTTCAGCAACGTGTTGCGGCTGCTGTTGATGACCAGGTTCAGGTGCACCTCGGTGGTGCCGGGGTGGGCGGAGAGGACTTCCTTCAGCGAGGTCACCAGCTTCGGGTCGCAGCGCGACGCCGCCACCTTCAGCTTCAACGCCTGCGCGCCCAGCTCCGACAGGTCCGGCACGACCAGGTCGTTGGCGATCAGCGAGATCCGGTCCTCCCGCTTGGCCACCCGCGCCTTGACCAGCACGATCGCGTCCTCGGCCACCGACATGCCGTGCACCATGTAGCTCTTGGGGAAGAACAGCACCTCGATGCCACCGGCCAGGTCCTCCAGCTGCGCGGACGCCCACGGCTCGCCGTTCTTGTTCACCCGGCGGGTGACCGAGGCCAGGATGCCACCCAGCGTCACCTGCGTGCCGTCGGGCACGTCGCCTTCCAGGATGCGCGGGATCGTGGTGTCCGAGTAGGAGCTGAGCACCTGCTCCACGCCGTTGAGCGGGTGGCCGGACACGTACAGGCCCAGCATCTCCCGCTCCAGCGTGAGCTGGTGCTTGGACTCCCAGTGCTCGTCGGGGATCTTGACGTCGAACACGCTCGCGCCGTCGTCACCGCCGCCGTCGCCGAACAGGTCGAACTGGCCGCGTGCCTCTTCCTTCTTGGTCAGCATGATCGCGTCGACCGCCTCGACGTGGATCATGTGCAGGCCCTTGCGCGGGTGGCCGAGCGAGTCGAACGCACCCGCCTTGATCAGCGATTCGACGACCTTCTTGTTGCACGCCTGCACGTCGACCTTGCGCAGGAAGTCGGAGAAGTCGGCGAACTTCCCCTTCTCCTTGCGGGTCTTGATGATCGCGTCGACCACGTTCGCGCCGACGTTGCGGATCGCGCCGAGGCCGAACCGGATGTCGTCGCCGACCGCGACGAACTCGCGCTCGGACTCGTTGACGTCCGGCGGGAGCACCGTGATGCCCATCCGGCGGCACTCGGCCAGGTAGACGGCCGACTTGTCCTTGTTGTCCGAGTTCGTGGTCAGCAGGGCGGCCATGTACTCGCCGGGGTAGTTGGCCTTGAGGTACGCCGTCCAGTACGCGATCAGGCCGTACGCGGCGGAGTGCGCCTTGTTGAACGCGTAGTCCGCGAACGGGACCAGGATGTCCCACAGCGTCTTGATCGCCTCGGGCGAGTAGCCGTTGGCGATCATGCCCGCTTCGAAGCCCTCGTACTCCTTGTCGAGGATCTCCTTCTTCTTCTTGCCCATCGCGCGGCGGAGCAGGTCCGCTTGGGCCAGCGAGTAGCCCGCCACCTTCCGCGCGATCGCCATGACCTGCTCCTGGTACACGATCAGGCCGTACGTCGTGTCCAGGATCTCGGCCAGCGGCTCGCGCAGCTCCTCGTGGATCGGCACGATCTCCTGCTGCTTGTTCTTGCGCAGCGCGTAGTTCGTGTGCGAGTTCGCGCCCATCGGACCCGGCCGGTAGAGCGCGATGACGGCCGAGACGTCCTCGAAGTTGTCCGGGCGCATCAGCCGCAGCAGGTCGCGCAGGGCGCCACCGTCGAGCTGGAACACGCCCAGCGTGTCGCCGCGGCCCAGCAGCTCGTAGGTCTTGCGGTCGTCCAGCGGCACGGTCGAGATGTCGATCTCGCCCTTGCCGTTGAGCTCGATGTTCTTCAGCGCGTCGTCGATCGTGGTGAGGTTGCTCAGGCCGAGGAAGTCCATCTTCAGCAGGCCGAGCGTCTCGCACGTCGGGTAGTCGAACTGGGTGATGATCGACCCGTCCTGCGGGCGCATCCAGACCGGGATGTGGTCCGTCAGCGGCTCCGCGGACATGATCACCGCGCAGGCGTGCACGCCCGCGTTGCGGATCAGGCCCTCCAGCCCTCGACCGGTGTCGATGATCTCCTTGACCTGCGGGTCCGTCTCGTAGAGCGCGCGGACCTCGGCGGCCTCGGAGTACCGCTTGTGCGACGGGTCGAACACGCCGGACAGCGGGATGTCCTTGCCCATCACGGCGGGCGGCATGGCCTTGGAGATGCGGTCGGCCACCGCGTAGCCCGGCTGCCCGTACAGCACGCGGGCGGAGTCCTTGATCGCCGCCTTCGCCTTGATCGTGCCGAACGTGATCACCTGGGCGACCTTGTCGACGCCCCACTTCTCGGTGACGTACCGGATCACGTCACCGCGCCTGCGCTCGTCGAAGTCGATGTCGATGTCGGGCGGGCTGACGCGGTCGGGGTTGAGGAACCGCTCGAAGATCAGGCCGTGCGCCAGCGGGTCGAGGTCGGTGATGCCCATCGCGTACGCGATCAGCGCGCCCGCGGCGGAACCGCGGCCCGGACCGACCCGGATGCCGTTGGCCTTGGCCCAGTTGATGAAGTCGGCGACCACCAGGAAGTAGGACGGGAAGCCCATCTGGAGGATGACGCCGATCTCGAACTCGACCTGCTTCTCGTGGATCTCGTCCACGCCGCCCGGGAAGCGGCGGCGCATGCCCTCCCAGACCTGCTCGCGGAAGTAGTCGGCCTCCGTCATGCCGTCCGGCACGGGGTAGCGCGGCATCAGGTTCTGGAAGGCGAACATGCCGGTGGTGTCGACCTTCTCGGCCACCAGCAGGGTGTTGCGGCAGCCCTCCTGCCAGGCGTCGGAGGAGTCGATCGCGCGCATCTCCTCGGGCGACTTCAGGTAGTAGCCCGTGCCGTCGAACTTGAACCGGCTCGGGTCCTGCAGCGTCTTGCCGGTCTGCACGCACAGCAGCGCCTCGTGCGCCTCGCGGTCCTCGGCGTAGGTGTAGTGCGAGTCGTTGGTCACCACGAACGGGATGCTGAGCTTCTTGGCGATGTCCAGCAGGCCGCCCCGGACCCGGCTCTCGATCTCGATGCCGTGGTCCATCAGCTCGACGAAGAAGTTGTCCGCGCCGTAGATGTCACGCCACTTGGCGGCCGCTTCCAGGGCTTCCTTCTCGTGGCCGAGGCGCAGCCTGGTCTGCACCTCGCCGGAGGGGCAGCCGGTCGTGGCCATCAGGCCCGCCGAGTGCTCGGCGATCAGCTCGGCGTCCATCCGCGGCCACTTGCCCAGCTGGCCCTCGGTGGAGGCCCGGCTGGAGAGCTTCATCAGGTTGTGCAGGCCCTCGTTCGTCCGGGCCCAGATCGTCTGGTGGGTGTACGCGCCGCTGGCGGAGACGTCGTCGGCCTTCTGCCCCGGGTCGCCCCACAGCACGCGCTTCTTGTTGAAGCGCGACTCGGGGGCCATGTACGCCTCGATGCCGATCACCGGCTTGATGCCCGCGGCGGTCGCCTGCTTGTAGAAGTCGTAGGCGCCGTACATGTTGCCGTGGTCGGTGATCGCGGCGGCGGGCATGCCCATCCGCTCGCACTCGGCGAACATGTCCTTCAGCTTCGCCGCGCCATCGAGCATCGAGTACTCGGTGTGCACGTGGAGGTGCACAAACGAGTCGGACACCCAAACCCCCCTGAAGATCGCAGCGGGCCCGGGACAGCGCTCGGGCAGAGACTCGCCCGACCCTATAACGCGCGAAGATCACCGACCACGACCGGGGCTTGATCGTGTCGCGGTGTCCGGCGGGGCGATGGCGCGAGGATCTTCTCAGGCGGGTAGCGTTCAACGTGTGGTAGCGCCGGACCCCGTCGACGCCCGTCTCCTGGCCATGATCGCCGAGATGGGCCGTGCCGCCGTGCACGAGGTGGCCGCACGGCTCGGCATGGACCCGCGCGAGGCCGCGACCCGGCTGATCACGTTGTCCGGCAGCGGGTTGCCGCTGCTCGTCGGCGTGGAGTGCGACCCGAACGGCATCCGCAAGGCGCTGGCCAACAGCGTGGCGTGGGGCAACTACTCGGGACCGGGCGGCCAGGCCGTCCGCGGCACGCCGAGCGGCCCGTACCCGCCCGCGTCCGGCACGGTGCACGGCACGCCGTCCGGCTCCTACCCCGGCTACCCCGGCCCGCAGGGGCCGCCCAGCACGCCGTTCCCGGCGCAGCCCGGCACCGGCCCGCAGCCGGTGGCGTCCGGCCCGGTGCGCGTGCCCGAGCCGGTCAGCACGTGGGGCGTGCCCGGTACGTCCGGCTGGGCGCGCGGCGACCAGGCACCCGCGCCGCGCTCGCGCACCGGCAAGATCGGCAGCACGCTGGAGACCGAGGGCCTGGAGGGCGCCCGGTTCACCATCCAGCTGGTCGAGGTGGTCGACCCGGCGGACTTCCTGTTCACCGCGGCCGGGTACAAGCTGGCCGACGGCGAGCGCGCCGTGGTCGTGCACACCGAGCTGTCGAACATCGGCCAGGTGCCGTTCAACGCCCTGCCCGACATGTACCTGGTGCTGATGACCAACAAGGGTGAGACGGTCAGCAAGGCGCCGGTGTCACTGTCGTCCCGGCCGCCGCACAAGATCGGCGTGCAGCCGGGCGAGACGGCGGGCGGCCACACGGTCTACGTGCTGCCCGAGGACACCGTGATCTTCTCGGTCCGCTGGAGCTCCCGCCCCGAGACCGACCTGAACACCCTCGTCTGGACCATCGACGACTAACCCGCGTGTCCTACGTTCAGAACGCGCGTGTCCTACGTTCGCGTACCCCGAGTTGAACACTCAGGACGGTCGGCCGTGTTCTGAGCGTTCAACATGGGTGTTCCGAACGTAGGACACGCGTGACGCGAACGTAGGACACGCGTGGTCAGGCGGGGGTCGGGGTTGGTTCGGGGTCGCGGGTGATGCCGATGTCGCCCCTGGTCAGGGTGGCGAAGGCGAACAGGGCCAGGAGGGTGGCGGCGGCCATCACGGTCACCATCGGCAGCACGCTCGCCGAACCGCCCGCGCCGACCAGCGGCGCCATCAGGCCACCCACCAAAAACGTCGTCACACCCAGCACGGCCGACGCGCTGCCCGCCGCCTCCGGGTGCCGCGACATCGCCAGCGAACCGGCGTTCGGCATGAGCAGGCCGACGCTCATCGTCAGCACGAACAGCGGCGGCAGGAACGTCGCCAGCCCACCGCCCACCAGCCCGCCGACCAACAGCCCGACCCCACCGGTCGCCGCACCAGCCAGCCCGATCTTGAGCAGCGGTCGGGGCATGATCCGGCCGGTCAGCCTGGTGTTGAGCAGGCCGGCCAGCACGATCGCCACCGAGTTCGCCCCGAACACCAGGCTGAACTGCTGCGGCGTCAGCCCGTACACGCCCTGCAGCACGAACGACGCCCCGGCGACGTAACCGAACAGCGAGCCGAGGGCCAGCGCGGACGCCAGCGCGTAGCCGACGAACTTGCGGTCGGCCAGCAGCCCGCCGAACACCTTGATCGTGAGCAGCAGGTTCGCCGGACGCCGCTTGGCCTTGGGCAACGTCTCCGGCAGCCCGACGGCCAGAGCGATCAGCAACGCAAACCCGATCAGGGCGAGCGCGACGAACGTGCCCCGCCAGCTGGTGAACCGCAGCAACTGGCCGCCCAGCACCGGGGCGATCACCGGTCCCAGGCTGTTGACCAGCATGATCAACGACATGAACCGGGCCATCGCCAGGCCCTCGAACCGGTCACGGGCCACCGCCATCGCCACCACGAACCCGGCCGCCACGCCGAGCCCCTGGAGCAGGCGCAGGCCGGAGAGGGCGAGCGCGCTGGGCGCGACGGCGCAGAACAGCGAGACCACGACGTAGCTGCCGATGCCGAACAGCAGCGGACGCCGCCTGCCCCACGAGTCGGACAACGGCCCCACCAGCAACTGCCCCACCGACAGGCCGAGGATGAACGTCGTCAGCGACAGCTGGATCTGCGACTCCGTCGAGCCGAACTCACCGGCGATCGACGGGAACGCGGGCAGGTAGGTGTCGATCGAGAGCGGTCCGAGCAGGCACAGGGTGCCCAGCAGCGCCACGAGTCTGGCCCTGTTGTCCATGCCGCACTCCCCCGCGTCGTCTGGCAAAAGCTTCGCAAGCCAAACGAATGCGGGAAAGCGATATGGCCGAAGTCACGCGCTCGGCGCAAGACTTTCGGGCGGAAAGCTCAATAACCCTCTGCGCGCAACAGTTCCAGCGCGTCGGCGAGGTCGTCGGGGTACTCGCTGGTGAACGACACCCACTGGCCGTCGGCCGGGTGGTGGAAGCCGAGCGTGCGCGCGTGCAGCCACTGCCGCGTCACGCCGAGTCGCTTGGCCAGCACCGGGTCGGCGCCGTAGGTCAGGTCGCCGACGCACGGGTGCCGCAGCGCGGAGAAGTGCACCCGGATCTGGTGCGTGCGGCCGGTTTCCAGGTGCACGTCGAGCAGCGACGCGGCGCGGAACGCCTCCACCACCTCGTAGTGCGTGATGCTCGGCTTGCCGTTGGCCATCACGGCGAACTTGTAGTCGTGCTTGGGGTGCCGGTCGATCGGCGCGTCGATGGTGCCCTTGATCGGGTCCGGGTGGCCCTGCACGAGCGCGTGGTAGAGCTTGTCGACCGTGCGCTCCTTGAACGCGTGCTTCAACGCCGAGTAGGCGCTCTCGCTCTTGGCCACCACCATGACGCCGGTCGTGCCGACGTCCAGCCGGTGCACGACGCCCTGCCGCTCGGCGGCACCCGAGGTGGCGATCCGGATGCCGGCCGCGGCCAGGCCGCCCACCACGGTCGGACCGGTCCAGCCGGGGCTGGGGTGCACGGCCACGCCGACGGGCTTGTCGACCACGATCACGTCGTCGTCCTCGTGCAGGATGTCCAAGCCCTCCACGGGCACGGCCTGCACCTGCACCGGGCGTTCCGGCTCGGGCAGGGTGACCTCCAGCACGGAGCCGGCGACCAGGCGGTCCGACTTGCCGGCGGGCTGCCCGTCGAGCACGACGTCACCCGACTCGGTCAACGCCGCGACCACCGTGCGGGACAGGCCGAGGAGCTTGGCCAGCCCGGCGTCGACCCTCATCCCGTCCAGGCCATCGGGCACGGGAAGGGTCCGGTAGTCGCCACTCATGCGTTCTTCTCCGACTTCGAGCTGGGCTTCTTCTCGACGCGCGTGCCGTCGTAGTCGCGTTGGAGCAGAGCCATCAGCACGATCACGCCGCCACCCACGCAGATGGCGGAGTCGGCCAGGTTGAACACGGGGAAGAAGTTGCCCCACGGGTCGAGGACGGAGATGAAGTCGACCACGCCGCCGCGCAGCGGGCCGGGACCGCGGAAGATCCGGTCGACCAGGTTGCCCGTCGCGCCGCCCAGCACCAGGCCGAGGCCGATGGCCCAGCCGACCGACCGCAGCCGGCGCGCGATCCACAGGATGAACACGACCACGCCGGACGCGATCAGGGCGAGGATCACCGTCCAGCCCTCGGCCAGGCCGAACGCGGCGCCGGTGTTGCGGATCAGCGGCAGGTAGAGCAGGCCGCCGAACAGCTCGACCGGCTCGCGCCCCTCCAGCTCCTCGACCGCGATGATCTTGGTGATCAGGTCGAGCGCCAGCACCACCGGGGCGATCACGGCCAGCAAGAGGACCCGTCGCTTGGGCAGCGGTGCGTCCGGCTGGTCCGGCGTGTCCGGCTCGGTGTTGGGATCGGTGCTCACCGGGCCATTGTCCAGTATCGGAGTCAGCGCAGGAACGGCGGGAGCGCGCGCCGGTCGTCCAGAGGGGCCCAACGGCCGTCGCGGAGCTCGTACTCCCACCGCGAACCCTCCACCACGAGCGTGCGCAACGCGGCCACGAACCGGTCCACGTGCTCCTCGGTGGTACCCAGCCCGAGGGACGCCCGCAGCGCCCGGTCACCGTGCGTGAGGCGGTGCACGGCGACGTGGGCGCAGAACGCCCCATCACGCACGCCGATGCCGTGCTCGGCGGACAGCGCGGCGGCCAGGTAGCCGGCGTCCTGACCACCGACGGTGAAGCTCACCACACCCACCCGGTCGTGGTCCGACCCGAACAGCGCCAGTTCGTGCACACCCGGCACGATCTTCAGGCCCGCGCGCAGCCGCTCCAGCAGGACGCGCTCGTGCTCGGTGGTCTGCTCCCAGTGCCTGCTCAGCACGTCGCACGCCACGGCCAGGGCGTGCACGCCCACCACGTTCGGCGTACCCGCCTCGTGCCGCTCGGGCACCGCCGACCAGGCCACGCCCAGCCGGTCGCCGTGGTCGGTGACGCGGGCCGTCGCGCCGCCGCCCACCAGGTACGGCTCGGCGGCCTGCAGCCAGTCGGACCGGCCGACCAGCACCCCGGCGCCGAACGGCGCGTAGACCTTGTGCCCCGACAGCACGGTGTAGTCGACGTCCAGCGCGCGCACGTCCACCGGCCGGTGCGGCGCGAGCTGGGCGGCGTCCAGGGCGATCCGGGCGCCGTGCCGGCGGGCCACCCGCGACAGCTCGGCCACCGGCCAGACCTCACCGGTCACGTTGGACGCGCCGGTCACCACGACCAGCCGCGGGCCGACCGGTGCCGCGCGCAGCGCCCGGTCCAGCTCCAGCACCGCCTGGGCGGGTGAGTCGGGGGTGCGCAGGTGACGCACGTTCGGGCCGCGCCAAGGCAGCAGCGCGGCGTGGTGCTCGGTGTCGAAGAGAATCACGGCGGTGTGCCTGGGCACGCTCCTGGCCAGCAGGTTCAGCGCGTCGGTGGTGTTGCGGGTGAACACGACGGCGTCGCTGTCCCGGGCACCGAGGAACCGGCGCACCGACGCACGTGCCTGCTCGTAGACCTTGGTGCTGACCTGCGAGGCGTAACCCGCGCCCCGGTGCACGCTGGCGTACCAGGGCAGCAGCTCGTCCACCGCGTCACGCACCTGCTCCAGGCACGGCGCGCTGGCCGCGTGGTCGAGGTTGGCGTACTCGACGCGCTCGCCGGTCACCAGCGGCACGCGCAGCGACGAGACGACGACGCGGGGCAAAGCGGCGACTGCGGTGCGGGGAACTGCGACGGTCATGACGCCCTCCGGGGGTCCGGGACCCCACCCGTGGAGGCCCGCGCTTGCCGGACGCCCTGCGCGCCGGCCAGGTCCTCACCAGGGGCACCCCACCGCGGTAGGAGGGTTGCCGGCCAGCAAGCCTGGGCTTAGCGCTGGCACTCATGACCTTCGGCACCGAAGTTAACCCAGGCCGCCGCGCGCCGTCGAGGGGCGTTCACATCCTGGGAGCCGTCACGGCAGGCCGACGTCGCCCTTCCAGCGGGCGAACCGGCCCGCCCGGTCGACGGCCCGGATGCGCTGCTCGGTCGCCGTGCGCATGGCCTCCGTGCACACCACGAGCAGCTGGTCGTGCTCCTGCAGCCGGGTCGTCGGCTGCGGGGTGAAGCCGTTGTCGTCGCGCACGACGAGGCTGACCGAGGAGCCCGGCGGCAGCCGCAGCTCCGACAGGTACACGCCGTGCAGCTTGGAGCCCGGCTGGATGCGGACCTGGAGCAGCTCCGCGCCCAGCTGGTCCAGCGCCGACGAGTCGACCTGCACCTCGTGCGCCTCGCCGGACTTGACCAGCCGGAGCCACTTGGCCAGCCACGGCAGGGTCGTGCCCTGCACCACGGTCAGCACCACCACCAGCACGAACACCGCGTCCACCAGCTGTTGCGCGCCGGCCACGCCCTGGATCAGCGGCAGCAGGGCGAACACGATCGGCACCGCGCCGCGCAGCCCCGACCAGGAGATGAACACCTGTTCACGCCACGGCACGCGGAACGGCAGCGCGGCGCACAGCACCGACAGCGGCCGGGCCAGCAGCACCAGCACCGCGCCCGCGACCAGGGCCGGTACCAGCGCGTCGAGCAGCCGGTCGGGCGAGGCGTACAGGCCGAGCAGCACGAACAGCCCGATCTGCGCGATCCAGCCCAGACCCTCGGCGAACGACAGGGTGTCCGCGCGGTGCGGCAGGCGGGCGTTGCCGAGCACGAGGGCGGCGATGTAGACGGCCAGGAAGCCGGACGCGTGCGCGAGGTCGCCGACGGTGTAGGCGAGCAGGCACACGGCGACCGTGGCCAGCGGGTACAGGCCGGTGGCGGGCAGGGCGGCCCGGCGCAGCGCGACACCGCCGACCCAGCCGAGCACGATCCCGATCACACCGCCCGCGATCAGCTCGTAGAGCATGAGCAGCGGCGCCGTCCAGGTGATGGGATCGGGCGACGCGAGCAGCACGACGGCGATGTAGACCGGCGCGTCGTTGATGCCGGACTCCAGCTCCAACGCGCCGATGAGCCGCTTGCCCACGCCCACCCCGCGCAGCACGCTGAACACGGCCGCGGCGTCGGTGGACGACAGCACCGCCCCCCACAGCAGCGCCGTGCGCCAGTCCATGTCCAGCAGGAAGTGCAGCGCGAACCCGGTGACCGCGATGCTCACGCCGACGGCCACCGTGGACAGGGTGATGCCCAGCCCCAGCGCCGGTTTCACCGCGCTCCACCGCGTGGTCAGCCCGCCCTCGGTGAGGATCAGCACGAGCGCGACCGTGCCCAGCGAACGGGTCAGGTCGGCGTCCTCGAACTGGATGCCCACCACGGCCTCGCCGAGCAGCACCCCGATGCCGAGGTAGAGCAGGAGGGACGGCAGACCGAGCCGGATCGACACCCTGACCGCGATGACCGAAAGCAGGAGAACCGCGGCGGCGATGCCGAGGAAGTCCGTCACACCGCCCACTCGACCTCCAGGCCGTCGTCACCGCGACATCACTCGACGGGGTCATTCTCCCTGGTGACACCGAAATGGACGAATCCGGCACGCCACACGGCACCACGCGGCACCACGCACCGTCACCAGCCGGAAGTTCTCCGGCCCCGCACCGTCCACAGCGGACGTTTGTGCGCGCTCAGCTGTCGAGCAGCCGCGCCAGCACCTCGGCGGCGTCGGCCGGGGCGGGGTCGACCCGCACGACCTTGTCCCGGCCGCGCTCGCCCGCGACCACCTCGACGTCCTGCCTGCGCACGCCGAACGCCTTGGCCAGCGCCTTGCGCACGGCCTCGTTCGCCTTGCCCTCCACGGCGGGCGCGGCGACCGCGACGACCAGCGCGCCGTCACCCCACCGACCGCCGACGGCCTCTCGCTTCGCGCCCGGCTTCACCCGAATTCCGAACCGGAACGCCTCAGGCACGGCACATCACGATGGTCAGCGTCTCCTCCAGCAGCGTGCGCCTCCCCTTGACCACGTGCGGGGTGGACGACATCAGCTGGGCCTGTCCCAGGTAGACCGAGTACGCGAGCACGGCCCGCTGGTGCGCCACGTCGGCGTCGAACCCGAGTTGGCCGAACAGGTCCTCCATGTAGGCGATGCGGCGCTCGGTGACGCGACCCAGCACCGGCGCGACCGCCGGGTCGTCCTTGGCGGCGAGCATGGCCAGTTCCACCGCGCTGTCCTCGACGCTCTCCAGCACGGTGCCGAACAGCAGCCGCAGCTTCTCCAGCGGTTCCACCGCCGACTCGACCAGCTCGATCACGGACTCGGTGTGCTCGCGCTCCCAGCGTTCGAGGGTGGCCTTGAGCAGGGCTTCCCGGTTGGGGAAGTGCCAGTAGGCGCTGCCCTTGGTGGCGCCGATGCGCGCCGCGAGCGGTTCCACCGCGACCGCGGCCACCCCGCCTTCCGCCAGCGCTTGCAGGGCCACCCCGGTCCAGTCGTCGCGCGTTCGCCGTGCCACAGCTCCATACGCTACCGTACGGTAACGACGGCGCGGATTTCCTCCACAACCCCCGGTCTCGTCCGTCTACCGGTTACCGGGACCAGAGGGGGGAGGGTTCGTGACGCCGGAGGATCCCGACGACCACGCGGCCACCTTCAGCGACTTCTACCACCGCGAGCGCACCAGGCTGTTCCGCTTCGCGGCGGTGATGTCGCCGCACCTGGACCACGAGTCCGCGGTGCAGGAGGCGTTCGTCGGCGCGTGGCGGCACTGGCCGGTGATCGCTCCCGGGTCCAGGCGTGCTTGGCTGGTGAAGACGATCCGCAACCTGCTGGTGGACCAGGCCCGTCGGCGGGAGCGGCCGGGCGACCTGACCGACGAGGTGGTCGCCCGGCAGCGCGGCACGTACCGGATCCTGGTGCCCAAGCAGCGGGACGCCGAGACGTGGCACGAGCTGGTCAGCACGCTGGCGGCGGTGGCGAACCTGCCGGACCACCTGCGCACCGCGCTGGTGCTGCGGTTCTGTGACTTCGCCGACGACGAGATCGCCGACGTGCTGGGGTGCAGGCGGGCGTCCGTGCGGCGGTACGTGTCGCAGGCGCGGGCGCTGGTCAGCGAGCAGGTCGGCAACGAGGAGCGACGGGTGCGCGGCTCCCAGCGCGGGAAGGAGACGTCATGACCGACGAGTTGGACCCCCGGCTGGACCACCTGCGCGCCGAACTGGCCGAAGCCATCCCGGAGGACCCCGGCACGGACGACCTCGGCGTAGCCGCGATCATGGCCCAGGCGTCGAGGTACGAGCGGCAGGCGGCGCTGGTCGTGGCCGCACGGTCCGGTTCACGGGAGGCGCTGGACTCCCTGGTGGCCGAGCTGACCCCGTTGGTGTGGCACGTGGCCAGGGGCAACGGACTGGACCAGGCCACCGCCGAGGACGTCGTGCAGACGGTGTGGCTGAGCCTGCTGCGCCACCTGGACCGCCTGGCCGAGCCCAGGGCCGTGGCCGGCTGGCTGATCGTCGCCACCCGCCGCGAGGCCCAACGCGCCTGGCGCGACCTCAACGGCCGCCCGGCTTTGTCCACCGACTCCGCCATGGACCTCCCCGACGACCGCTGGCTACCGGAACCGGAAGCCCTGCGCGACGACCGCGACCGCCGCCTCTGGCACGCGTTCAACTCCATGCCACGCCGTTGCCAGGAACTGCTCCGCCTGACCGTCCTGGCAGGCCGCGCCGAGTACCGCGCCGTCGCCGAGGCCCTCGCCATGCCCCGCGGCTCGATCGGCCCGACCAGGGGCCGCTGCCTGAACCAGCTGAAAGCCCGGTTGGAACAGGACGACCTGCGATAGCCGTCCGGCGAGGACGTGCTCCCGCTCTTCTGAGCTTTCAGCACATCCTCGCCGGCTACCGGGCTACCGGGTCAGGCCGATCAGACCCGGGTGACCGAGACCCGGACCTTCTGGCCGTCACCGACGACACCGTCCGAGCCCTCGGCCACCTCGCCGTAGGAGACCGACTCGGCCAACGTCTCCTCCTTGATGAACGCCTCGAACCGGCGCACCGCGTCCTCCACCGCCGCCGGCAACTGCAGCGTCAACGCGATCCGGTCCGACACGTCCAGGCCGGCGTCCTTGCGCGCCTGCTGCACCACGCGCACCAGATCACGCGCGACGCCCTCGGCCGCCAGCTCCTCCGTGACCACGGTGTCCAGCACGACCAACCCGCCGCTGTTCGGCAACGCCGCCGTCGCACCCTGGTCGGTGGCGACCAGCCGCTGCTCGTACTCCTCCGGGAACAGCTCGATCCCGGCGGCCACGACGCGACCGTCCACCTCCTGCCAGTCACCGGCCTTCACGGCCTTGATGACCTTCTGCACGTCCGGCCCCAACCGCGGCCCGGCGGCGCGCGCGTTGACCGCCAGCTGGAAGTGGCCGTGCGCGTCCACGTCCGTGGTCAGCTCGACCTCCTTGACGTTGACCTCGTCCCGCAGCACCTCGGTGAACGCCTCCAGCTGCGCCACGTCCGCCGACGCGATCACCAGCTTCGCCAACGGCAACCGCACCCGCAGCTTGTTCGACTTCCGCAGCGACAACGCCGTGGACGCCACCTGCCGCACCTGGTCCATCGCGGCCACCAGCGCGTCGTCCGCGGGCAGGTCGGACGCCACCGGGTAGTCGGCCAGGTGCACCGAACGGCCACCGGTCAACCCACGCCACACCGACTCGGTGGTCAGCGGCAGCAGCGGCGCGGCCACCCGGCACACGACCTCCAGCACGGTGTGCAGCGTGTCGATCGCGTCCCGGTCGCCGGACCAGAACCGGTCGCGCGAACGACGCACGTACCAGTTGGTCAGCACCTCCAGGAACTCCCGGATCGACGCGCACGCGCCCGAGATGTCGTACTCGTCCAGCTGCCCGGTCACCCCGGCCACCAGGTCGTGCGTCTTCGCCAGCACGTACCGGTCAAGCACGTGCTCCGACGACGTCCGCCACGTCCCCTCGACCCCGTCCGCGTTGGCGTACAGGGCCAGGAAGTACCAGGAGTTCCACAGCGGCAGCACGGCCTGCCGCACCGCGTCACGGATGCCGCGCTCGGTCACCACCAGGTCACCGCCGCGCAGGATCGGCGACGCCATGAGGAACCACCGCATGGCGTCGGACCCGTCGCGGTCGAACACCTCGTTGACGTCCGGGTAGTTCTTGCGCGACTTGGACATCTTCTGCCCGTCGTCGCCCAGCACGATCCCGTGCGCCACGCAGTTGCGGAACGCGGGCCGGTCGAACAGCGCCGTGGCCAGCACGTGCATGGTGTAGAACCAGCCGCGCGTCTGGCCGTTGTACTCGACGATGAAGTCACCCGGGTAGTGGTCCTCGAACCACTCGCGGTTCTCGAACGGGTAGTGCACCTGGGCGAACGACATGGAGCCGGACTCGAACCAGCAGTCCAGCACCTCGGGCACCCGCCGCATCACCGACCGACCGGTCGGGTCGTCCGGGTTCGGCCTGGTCAGCTCGTCGATGACCGGCCGGTGCAGGTCCGTCGGGCGCACGCCGAAGTCGCGCTCCAGCTCGTCCAGCGAGCCGTAGACGTCCACCCGCGGGTACGCCGGGTCGTCCGACACCCACACCGGGATCGGCGAACCCCAGAACCGGTTGCGGGAGATGTTCCAGTCGCGGGCGTTCTCCAGCCACTTGCCGAACTGGCCGTCCTTGATGTGCTCGGGCACCCAGTTGATCTGCTGGTTCAGCTCGACCATGCGGTCCTTGAACTTCGACACCGCGACGAACCACGACGACACCGCGCGCTGGATCAGCGCGTTGTCGCACCGCCAGCAGTGCGGGTACGGGTGGTCGTAGGTCTCGTGGCGCAGCAGCAGGCCCGCTTCCTTCAGGTCGCGGATGATCGCCTTGTTCGCCTCGAAGACCTGCTGACCCTCGTACGGCGGCACCTCGGCGGTGAACCGGCCGTGCGCGTCCACCGGCACGACGACCTCGATGCCCGCCGCGTCGGTGACGACCTTGTCCTCCTCACCGAACGCGGGCGCGATGTGCACCATGCCCGTGCCGTCCTCGGTGGTGACGTAGTCGGCGGCCAGCACCTGGTGGGCGTTCTCCCGGCCGACGAAGAAGTCGAACGGCGGCGCGTACTTGCGCCCGACCAGGTCGGCGCCCTTGCAGCGGGCCACCACCGGCGGCTCCTCGCCCAGCTCACGGGCGTACGCGGCGACGCGTGCCTCGGCGAGCAGGTAGCGCTCGCCGTTGGCCTCGACCGTCACGTAGTCCACGTCCGGGTGCACGGCCGCGGCCAGGTTGGACGGCAGCGTCCACGGCGTCGTCGTCCAGACCAGGGCCAGCTCGCCGGTCTCCAGCCGCAGCCCGACGGTCACCGCCGGGTCCTGCCGGTCCCGGTAGGTGTCGTCCATCTTGGTCTCGGTGTTGGACAGCGGCGTCTCGCAGCGCCAGCAGTACCAGAGCACCCGGAAGCCCTCGTAGACCAGGCCCTTGTCCCACAGGGTCTTGAAGGCCCACATGACGCTTTCCATGTAGTCCAGGTCGAGGGTCTTGTAGTCGTTGTCGAAGTCCACCCAGCGGGCCTGCCGGGTCACGTAGTCGCGCCACTGGTCGGTGTACTGCAGCACCGACGCGCGGCAGGCCTCGTTGAACTTCTCGATGCCGAACGCCTCGATCTCGCTCTTGGACGAGAACCCGAGCTGCTTCTCGGCCTCGACCTCGGCGGGCAGGCCGTGCGTGTCCCAGCCGAAGCGGCGCTCGACGTGCTTGCCGCGCATGGTCTGGTAGCGCGGGACGACGTCCTTGACGTAGCCGGTCAGCAGGTGGCCGTAGTGCGGCAGGCCGTTGGCGAACGGCGGGCCGTCGTAGAAGACGAACTCGTTGGCCCCGTTGTCCCCCGCGGGCCGTGCGTCGATCGACGCCTGGAACGTCCGGTCGGACTTCCAGAAGTCCAGCACACCCTCTTCGAGGGCGGGGAAGGACGGCTGGGAGGGAACGGAACCCTCGCCTGCCTTCGGGTAGGCCATCGTGCTGCTCCTCGCGTGCGTCCAACCGGCTCACGGGGACGACACGCCGGTCACGGCGCACCGCGGTACCACCCCGCTTGCCAGGGCGCGAAGGCACTGGCCTCTCTTCGACGGCTGTGACGGGCCGCTCCCGTCCGGTTCTACTGAGGCTCGCGCCCGTTCTTCCGGAGGCTCCCCGGTGATGGCCGGATCAACGCCGTGCTACCACCCAGGGTAGCCGAACCGCGCAACCCGCTTTCCACGACCGCGGGGCCGCCCGCCCACCGGCTTCAGTCCGCCGAGGTCCCCGACCGGTCCGCGGTCCGCTTGCGCGCCGCGAGGCCGGCGTCCGGGCGGCAGACCGCGCACGGCGTGAAGCCGAGCCGGCGCGCCTCGTCGACCGGCAGGCCGAGCGACGACCGGGAGCCGAGCCAGGAGCACTCGGCGAGGTGGTAGCGGGGACGTTCGTCCAGCACCCGCACCTCGTCCGTGAGTTCGCTCACGATCAAGGCGTCGGCCGCGTCCGTGTCCTCCTCGCCAGGTTCGAGATGTGCCTGATCGGGTGGACTTTTCGGAGGTTCGTCCTCGACACCCTCCGGCACGGCCGGTTGATCACCACCGCTAACCTGGTGATCAACAACTGCGGTGCCGGCAGCCCGGGGACCCGACCGGCGGCGGAGCCACCAGTCGAGCACCAGGACCACGGCAGCGGCCCCGCTCGCACCCACGGACAACCAGGCCCAGTGCGTCTGGGCGCTGGTCAGCGCGGGCACGAGCAACCCCAGGGCTGCCAGCACCAACAGCAGGACTATGTAGAGCACGTCCAGCAGACTAGATCAGCATCGCCGATCAGCCGGCTTCGGCGCGCGCCCCGAAGGAGTACCCACCCTGCTGACGACCGTCGGACGGCGCGGCCGGGCCGCGGTCCTGCAGGTCGCGCAGCGACGACTCGAGCATGGTCTTGAGCCTGGTGCGGTACTCGCGCTCGAAGGTCTGCAGCTTGTCGATCTGCTTCTCGAGCGTGTTCTTCTCCTGGGTGATGTTGCCCATCACCTCGGCGTGCTTGCGCTGCGCGTCGCGGTCGAGCGCGCTGGCCTTCTCACGGGCCTGCCGCTCCAGCGTCTCGGCGCGGGTCCGCGCGTCGTTGAGCATGGTCTCGGCACGCGTGCGCGCCTCGTTGACCATGGTGTCGGCCTTGGCTCGCGCCTCGGACAGCAGCTGCTCGGACTTGGTCCGGGCCTCGGACAGCATCCCGTCCGCCTCGGCCTTGGCCTCGCCGGTGAGCCGGTCGGCCATCTCCTGGGCCAGGCCGAGCACCTTGGCGGCCTGCACGTGGTGGTCACCACCACCGCCGGGCGAGGTCTGCTCCAGCGCCGAAGGGGGCGGCACCGGAGCGAGCCTGCGGGGCTCGTCCACGACGCGGCTCGGGCCGACGCCTGCGGCAACCTTCGCCCTGGCGTCTTCGAGGTCGGCACGCGCGGTCTCGACCTGCTGGTCGAGCTGCTCGACCTGCTGGCGCAGGTCGTTGTTCTCCTCGATCAGGCGGGCCAGTTCGCCCTCAACCAGGTCGAGGAACGCGTCCACCTCGTCCTCGTTGTAGCCCCGCTTGCCAATCGGCGGCTTGCTGAACGCGACGTTGTGCACGTCCGCGGGGGTCAACGGCATCAGATCACCTCACGCACTCCTGGGCTGTGGAGATCCCTGGACCCTGTCCCCTCACAACGGCCTGGGATCGGCTACTCGCATCAGAATGATAACGACCAGCAACAGCACAATAATGGACAAGTCCAGTCCGATGCCGCCGATCCGCACGGTCGGGATGATCCGACGCAGCAAGCGGACCGGAGGATCGGTCACGGTGTAGACGGTCTCAAGCGCCACCGCCACGCCGCCCGCAGGTCGCCATCCCCTGGCGAAACTACGGACGAGCTCCACGACGACACGCGCCGTGAGCAGCAGCCAGAACGAGAACAACACGTAGTAGACCACGAGCCAGAGGGCATCCACATGCTCAACTGTGCCACCACTCAGCCCTGGTTGAGGAACCCACCCTCAGCGAGTCGCCTGCGGTCCTCCGCCGTCACGTCGATGTTCGGAGGTGAGAGAAGGAACACCTTGTTGGTGACCTTGTCGATCGAGCCCCGCAGCGCGAACGCCAGACCGGCCGCGAAGTCGACCAGCCGCTTGGCGTCCGCGTCGTTCATGTCGGTGAGGTTCATGATCACCGGGGTGCCGTCGCGGTAGTGCTCGCCGATGGTCCGCGCCTCGTTGTAGCTGCGCGGGTGCAGCGTGGTGATGCGGCCCAGCGGCTGGCTCGCGGGCTCCGGGGCGGGCCGCAGCCTGCCCACCGGCTCGCGCTGCGGCTCCACGGCCAGCGCACCGTGCGTGTCCGGGCTCCACGGCCGGCGCGGGCGTGCGCCGCGCTCCGGCTCGTAGTCGTCCGCGTCGTCCAGCTCGGCGCGGTAGCCGTTGAGGGAACGGCGGCGCGGGGTGCGCTGCTCCGGGTACGGCTCGTAGTCGTCCGAGTCGGCGTAGTCGGACCGGTAGTCCGGGTAGCGCCGGTCGTCGTCGTAGGCCGCGGGGTCGTCGGCGTACTCGGCGGGGACCATCCCGAAGTAGGCCTTCAGCTTGTGAAACCCGCTCATGGTTCGAGCCCTTCCTCCGCCGAGATCCCTACCCGCAAGGACGTCGCGGCCGTCCCAGAGGTTCCAGACAGTTACGGCGAGGCTAGTCTCCGGCTGCCCAGCAACGCTGTTCCGACACGCACGCACGTGGATCCGTGCGCGATCGCATCCTCCAGGTCACCGCTCATCCCCGCCGAGATCACGGTGGCATCGGGATGATCGACCCGCAAGCGGGTTACCGCTTCGTATAGAGCGGCAAACGCCTGCTGTGGAGACATCCCAAGGGGTGCGACGGTCATCACACCCCGGAAAATAAGTTCACTCGAACGTGCTACGTGATCGGCGAGTCGCGGAAGGTCACCGATCGGGTGGCCGCCGCGGGCCTCGTCGCCGTCGATGCTGACCTGGATCAGCACCTCGGTCGGTTCGGTGGCGGCCTTGGCGACGGCGTCGGCGAGCCGGATCGAGTCGACGGTGTCGATCCGGTCGGCCCAGCGGAGGACCGACTTGGCCTTGTTGCGCTGGAGCGAGCCGACCATGTGCCACTTGGCCGTGGCGCCCGGGCGCAGTTCGGCGAACTCGGCGGCCTTGCGGCTCGCCTCCTGGTCGCGGTTCTCGGCGAAGGCGGTGAGCCCGAGGTCGCTCAGGATCGCCACGTCCTGCGCCGGGAACGTCTTGGTGACGGCCAGCAGCTCGACCTCGTCGGGTGACCTCCCGACGGCCGCGCACGCCTTGGCGATGCGGTCCTCGACCTCGGCCAGCGAGAGGGCCAGCTCTTCGCGCCGGTTCACGGTTCCATCCAGATGACACCCGCGAGCCGTCCCGTTCCCGGGTCACGGCGGTGGCTGAACAGGGACTTCTCCTCGACCGTGCAGCGGGGGTCGACGCCGATCTTGCCGACACCCGCGTCGGCGAACTGCTGCCAGATGCCGGCACGCAGGTCGAGGGCGGGCTTGCCGGACCGGGTCTTGGCCGCGCTGCCGGGGAGGTGCTTCTCGACGTCGTCGCGCATCGCGGCGGGCACCTCGTAGCACTGGCCGCAGACGGCCGGGCCGAGCAGCACCTCGATCCGGTCCTTGTGGGCGCCCAGCTCGACCATGCGGTCCAGGGTCGCGGGGATCACCCCGACGCGGGCGCCGACCCGTCCGGCGTGCACGGCGCCGATCACACCGGCCTCGGGGTCGCCGAGCAGCACCGGCACGCAGTCGGCCGTCAGCACCACCAGCCCCAGCCGCTCCCGCTTCGTCACCACGGCGTCCGTGGCCTCCAGCGGCTCACCCACCGGCCCGTCCACGACCGCGACCGTGCGGCCGTGCACCTGTTCCATCCAGACCAGCCGGTCCGGTTCGAGCCCGATGCCCTCGGCGAGCCGCTTCCGGTTGGCCTCGACGGCGGCCGGGTCGTCACCGACGTGGTCGCCCAGGTTGAAGGAGTCGTACGGGGGTTTCGACACGCCGCCTTCGCGGGTGGTCAGGACACGACGGATGCGCACCCCCCAAGCTTCCCAGACCCGAGAGTCCAACACTCAGCCCGCGCGTGTCCTACGTTCGGAACGCGAGTGTCCAACGCTCAGAACACCTGAATTCAACGCTCAGGACCCCCGGGTTCGACCCTCGGACCCGGCTGGGCGGCTCTGAGTGTTGAACTCGGGGGTCCTGAACGTAGGACACGCGCGTTCTGAACGTAGGACACGCGCGTTCTGAACGTAGGACACGCGCGTTCTGAACGTAGGACACGCGCGGCGTGAGCGTTGGACTCTCGCGCGCTGAGCGTTGGACTCTCGCGGTCAGCGGCGCATGAACGGGGGGACGTCGACCTCGTCGTCGGGGTCGTCGGTCACTGGCACGGCCCGGCTCGGCAGCGAGCCGCCGGTGTTGCCCGGCACGCCCGGCGACAGCGACCTCGGCATGGTCGGCTGCGGCGTGGCGTAGGGCGACGGCTGGCCGTTGCCCTGCCCGGACTGCGGCTGCTGCGGCACGGTCGGTCGCGGCGGGACGACCGGCTGCTCCACCTGCGGCACGGGCTGAGGCTGCGGCTGGACCGGCTGGACCTGCTGCACCGGCTGGGGCTGCGGGTTGTGGTTCACCTGACCCGCGGTGGCCGAGGCCACCGCCGTGCCACGCGGCGGGCTGGACAGGGCCTGCGGCTCCAGCTTCTTGTGCGTCGGCCCGCCACTGTCAAAACCCGCCGCGATCACCGTGACCCGGACCTCGTCGCCGAGCGAGTCGTCGATGACCGTACCGAAGATGATGTTCGCGTCGGGGTGCGCCGCCTCCTGCACCAGCGACGCCGACTCGTTGATCTCGAACAGCCCGAGGTCGCTGCCACCGGCGATCGAGAGCAGCACGCCGTGCGCACCCTCCATCGACGCTTCCAGCAACGGCGAGTTGATGGCCTTCTGGGCGGCCTGGACCGCACGACCCTCACCGCGCGCCGAGCCGATGCCCATCAACGCGCTGCCCGCGCCGGACATGACGGACTTCACGTCGGCGAAGTCGAGGTTGATCAGACCGGGGGTGGTGATCAGGTCGGTGATGCCCTGGACACCGGACAGCAGCACCTCGTCCGCGGAGCGGAACGCGTCCATCAGCGAGACGCCGATGTCGCCGAGCTGCAGCAGCCGGTCGTTCGGGATCACGATGAGGGTGTCGCACTCGTTGCGCAGCGCCTGGATGCCCTCTTCGGCCTGCTTGGCGCGGCGCTTGCCCTCGAACGAGAACGGCCGCGTGACCACACCGATGGTCAACGCGCCGAGCTTGCGGGCGATCGAGGCGACGACGGGCGCGCCGCCGGTGCCCGTGCCACCGCCCTCGCCCGCGGTCACGAACACCATGTCCGCGCCCTTGAGGACTTCCTCGATCTCCTCGCGGTGGTCTTCGGCCGCCTTGTGGCCGACTTCGGGGTTGGCGCCTGCACCGAGGCCGCGGGTGAGTTCGCGGCCGATGTCGAGCTTCACGTCGGCGTCCGACATGAGCAGCGCCTGGGCGTCGGTGTTCACCGCGATGAACTCGACGCCCTTGAGCCCGACCTCGATCATGCGGTTGACGGCGTTGACACCGCCACCGCCGATGCCGACGACCTTTATCACCGCGAGGTAGTTGTGCGGGGGCGTCATCGGTCCGCCTTCCTGATCGTGTCCGTGCTCATGTGCTGGAGTGGATGACCACCGGTGTCACAGCCCGGACGGATCTCCACCCGGATTGAAACTCTCAACCAGAGGTTCAGAGTTATGTCAACCCCGTATGTTCCTGCTGAACGTTATGCACCACGTATGCCTCGGTCTAGCAGCCACGCCGTGTTGTGTCCTGACCGGGTGAGTGGTCTCTACTCGCCGGTCACCCCGTCGAGCAGTTCCCGCACCACGTCCAGGTGCCCTGCGTGCCGACCCGTTTCCTCGATCATGTGGATCAGCACCCAGCGCGCGGAAAGGCGCTTGTCGCCGCGGAACGCCACCTCGTGGTCGAGGTCGAGGCCCGCGACGAGTTCCCGACTCACCGCGCACTGCTCAGCGTAGTCGGCGATCAATCCCGAGATCGTCTCGCCCGGCTCGATGCGCCAATCGGCGTCCGGGTCCTCACGCGTGTAGGGCGCGCGCGACGGCCGTCCGGCCAACGCCACCTCGAACCAGTAGTGCTCGACCCACCGCAGGTGCTTGACGATGCCCGCGGCCGTGTTGAGCTGCGACGGGAGCACCGATCGCGCCGCGTCGGCGTCGCCGAGCCCGGCGCACTTGAACTCGATCGTCCCGCGCAGGAAGTCCAGGAACCCGGACAGCAGGGTGCGTTCGTCGCCGGTGTACGGGAGTTCGATCCGGTTGTCCACCGGCGTCTGCGTCATACCCGAAGTATCACCGCGGGGCCGGGCGCGGACGATCGACTTTCGCGGATACGCCGTGTGGCGGTGTTCACCGCGTCCCGAGGTTTACGAGACGGTGGGCAGCTCGGGGCTGGACACGTCGAACACGGTGCCCTTGCGGGTCAGCAGGACCGCCAGCACGGCGGCCTTGCGCGCCGTGTCGGCGGAGGAGCCCCAACGGGCCTCGCGGCCGGCGGTCAGGGCCAGCCGCACGTCCGACGGCGAGTCCGCGGTGACGCTGAGCACGTCCCGGCGCAACGACTCGGGCAGCTGCGTGAGCACGGCCACCGCGGCGCCGAGCGCGTCCGGCGACACCTTCAGTTCCGGCAGCCCGTCCGGCGGCTGCACGACGGTCGCGTAGTCCTTGCCGGTCGCGTCGACCAGGTGCGCGCCCTCGGGCGCTTTGATCACCGCTACGGGGTCCCGCTCGTCCACGGTGAGCCGCACGGTGTTGGGCACGACCCGCTCCACCTCGACCCCGGCGACGCGCGGCAGTTCGCGGACCCGGGCGGCGACGGCGTCGACGTCCAGCCGCACCAACGGCGTGCCCGGTTCGATCGCGGCGGCGGTGCGGACCTCGTCGCCGGTCAGGGCGGCGATGCCGCGCACCTCGACCTCGCGGACGCCGAGCGCGGGCGTGAACCAGACCGTGCACACGACGACGGTCACCACGAACATCGCGAGGATCGTGATGACCCGGCGGCGGACCACCTTGCGCCGGTGCAGGTCGGCCCGCGAGGGACGGCGGGACGGACGGCGACGCGCCGCCGGGCGGGAGCCGGGGTTGCCCGCGCCCTGACGACGACGCGGCGCCTGCGTGCTCATGTCCGGTCCAGTTCCCCGACGATCTCCGGCCCGAGCATGGTCACGTCACCCGCGCCCATGGTCACCACCAGGTCGCCTTCTCCGACCATGCTCGCCACCAGCGCGGGCACCCGGTCGAACGACGGCTCGTAGACCACCTTGCCGACGTCCAGCGACACCAGGCCCGAGACCAGCGCGCCGGTGACGCCGGGCTCCGGTTCCTCGCGCGCGCCGTAGACGTCGAGCACGACGACCGCGTCGGCCGTGCTCAGCGCGGCGGCGAACTCCTCGGCGAACAGCCGGGTCCGCGAGTACAGGTGCGGCTGGAACACCACGACCAGCTTGCCGTCGCCGGCGACCGGGCGTGCGGCGGCGATCTGGGCGGCGACCTCGGTGGGGTGGTGCGCGTAGTCGTCGTAGACCCGCACGCCCCTGGCCTGGCCCTTGAACTCGAACCGCCGGCGGACGCCGCCGAACGCGGCCAGGCCGATCAGCACGCCCTGGCGGTCCGCGCCCAGCTCCAGCGCGGCGACGAGGGCGGCGATGGCGTTGCCCGCCATGTGCTCACCCGGCACGGCCACGCGCACGTCCAGCGTCTCGCCGTCCAGCTCGACCTCGGCGACGCCGCCGGAGTCGGCGGGCCGGTAGTCGACCAGGCGGACCGAGCCGGGGCCGGTGGCCGTGCGGCCGTACGCGCGGACCCGGATGCCGAGCTTCGCGGCCCGTTCCGCCAGCGCCGCCGAGCCGGGGTCGTCCGCGCACGCGATCAGCACGCCGTCGGGCTGGATGCGCTCCAGGAACGAGTCGAAGACCGCCACGTACGCCTCTACGGTGCCGTGGTGGTCAAGGTGGTCGGCCTCGACGTTGGTCACGACCGCGACCGACGGCGAGAAGTAGAGGAACGAGCCGTCGCTCTCGTCGGCCTCGGCGACGAACACGCCACCGGTGCCCTGGTGGGCGTTCGCACCGGACTCGTTGAGGTCGCCGCCGATCGCGAACGACGGGTCCATCCGGCAATGTTGCAGAGCGACCGTGAGCATGGAGGTGGTGGACGTCTTGCCGTGCGTGCCGGCGACGCACGCCACCCGGTGGTCGAGCATCAGCGCGGCCAGCGCCTCGGCCCGCCGCAGCACGACCGTGCCGCGGGCGCGGGCCTCCACCAGTTCCGGGTTGTCCTCGCGGATCGCGGTGGACACGACGACCGCCGTGGGGCCGTCCGGCAGCTGGTCGAGGTTCGCGCCGGCGTGGCCGACCGCGATCGCCGCGCCCTGCGCCCGCAGCGCGAGCACGGTGCGCGAGTCCTTGGCGTCCGAGCCGGACACCTGCGCGCCGCGGGCGAGGAGGATCCGGGCGATGCCGCTCATGCCCGCGCCGCCGATGCCGACGAGGTGCACGCGGTCCAGGACGTCGCTCACTTCTTGATCACCTCGAGCACCATGCGGGCCAGCACCTCGTCGGCCGAGCGGTGGCCGGTGCTCAGCGTGGCCGTGGTCATCGCGGCCAGCCGGTTGCGGTCGGACACGAGCGGGACGACGTTCGCCGAGATCCACTCCGGCGTCAGCTGCTCGTCCGGCACCAGCAGCCCGCCGCCCGCGTCGACCACGGGACGGGCGTTGAGCGACTGCTCGCCGTTGCCGATGGGCAGCGGCACGAACACCGCGGGCAGGCCGACGGCCGACACCTCGGCGACCGTCATCGCGCCGGACCGGCACAGCACCGCGTCCGCCGCCGCGTAGGCGAGGTCCATCCGGTCCAGGTACGGCACGGGCACGTACGGCGCCGCGCCCGGCACCGACTGCACGGCGACGGTGTTCTTGGGCCCGTGCGCGTGCAGCACCGCGATGCCCGCCTGGGCGAACGCGGGCGCGGCGGCGGACACCGCGTTGTTGATCGACCGGGCGCCCTGCGAGCCGCCGAACACCAGCAGCGTCGGCGCGGTCGGGTGCAGGCCGAAGTGGGCGCGGGCCTGCTGCCGCAGTTCGGCGCGCTTGAGGGAGGTGATCGAGTAGCGCAGCGGGATGCCGATGATCTCGGCGTCGGTCAGGCCCGAGTCGGGCACCGCGGCGGCGACCCGTTCGGCGAACTTCGCGCCGACCTTGTTGGCCAGGCCCGCTTTGGCGTTGGCCTCGTGCACGACGATCGGCACCCGGCCGCGGGCGGCGAGGTACGCGGGCAGCGCGACGTAGCCGCCGAAGCCGACCACGACGTCCGCGTGGATCCGGTCCAGCACCTCACGCGTGTGCTTGACGGCGCCACGCACCCGCAGCGGCAGCTTGAGCAGGTCGGCCGTGGGCTTGCGCGGCATGGGCACCGGCGGGATCAGCTCCAGCGGGTAGCCGCGGGCGGGCACGAGTCTGTTCTCCAGACCGCGCTCCGTGCCGAGCGCGACGACCCGCGCGTCGGGCCGGAGCCGCATGACCGCGTCGGCCAGGGCCAGGGCTGGCTCGATGTGCCCGGCGGTGCCGCCTCCGGCGACCACCACGCACGGTCCGGCCTGCTGGGGAACCCCGGTCACGCACTTCCTCCTCGCGTCGATGTACCGCTCGTCGTCCGGTACCGCTAACGCCCGTCACGCCGCCTGGACCGCGCGTCCCGGTCCTGGCCTGCCTTTCGGGATTCGCGACGACGGTACTCCGACGGCGGAGCGTGACGACCGGCCATCCTCCGCTCGTCCACGGGCGGTGGCGCGGCCTTGCGGCTGCGCGGCGGCGGGGAGGGTCGCACGGGACGGCGCTTGCGCGGCGGCTTGTAGACCTCGGGCGCCGGCAGCTTCAGCACGCCGCCGACCCGACCTGGTCCGAGGGACCGCAGCGCCGACACCGCTTCCGGCTCGTGCCGGGCGCAGTTGGCCAGGATGCCGAACACGAGCATCGTGGTGACGACCGACGTGCCGCCGGAGGAGATCATCGGCAACGTGATGCCGGTGACCGGCAGCAACTGCACGACGTAGCCGATGTTGATCGCGGCCTGCGCGACGAGCCAGACCGTCAACGTCGCGGCCACCATCCGGATCCACGGGTCGGTGTTGCGCGCCGCGATCCGCAGGCCGACCACGGTGAGCAGGGCGAACAGGCCCAGCACCAGCACGCAGCCGATGAACCCCAGCTCCTCGCCGATCACGGCGAAGATGAAGTCGCTGTGCACGTTCGGCAAATACCGCCACTTCGAGCTGCCGTTGGTGAGGCCCTTGCCGAAGAACCCGCCCTCCGCCAGCGCGTACAGCGCCTGCAACGCCTGCAGACCGTCACCCTGCGGATCGGCGCCGGGGTTGAGGAACGTCTGCACGCGCCTGGACCGGTAGTCCGCGCCGAGGGCCAGGACGAGCGCACCGGTCACCGCCCCGATCGCGATGATCCCGAAGATCCGCATGGGCGCGCCGACGAACCAGAGCAGGCTGATCAGCACGACACCCAGCGTGATCGTGCCGCCGAGGTCGGGTTGCAGCATCACCAGCGCGAACACCAGCATCGCCACCGGGACGACTGGGACCAGCAGGTGCCGGTACTGGTCCAGCAGGGCTCGCTTGGTGACCAGGACGTGCGCACCCCACAGCGCCAAGGCGAGCTTCGCGGGTTCGATCGGCTGGAACGAGATGGGTCCGACGGTGAACCACGACTGCGCACCGCTCAGGACCGTGCCGAGGGGGGTCAGCACGAGGACGAGCAGGATGACGGAGACGAGCATCGCCATCGTGCTGCCGTGCCGGATGGTGCGCAGTGGTATGCGCAGGACGATCAGGAAGACGATCGCGCCGACACCCACGTACAGCAGTTGCTTCTTGAACACGCTGTAGGCCGAGGCACCTTCGGCCACCTCACCGGGGGCGGACGCGGACAGCACCATGATCAGGCCGAGCACGGTCAGCATGCCGAAGATCGCGAGCAGCAGGTGGAAGTCCGCGAGAGGACGGCCGAGCCAAGCCGTCAACGACGTCCGCACCGCGACCACGCGCTTGGTGCGCTGCGCTCTGGGCGGTCGCTCCCCCACCGGCTTCCGGTCCACCGCAGTCATGCGCCCATCGTCTCCCGACGACGGCGACGACTGCCGACAATCGCCCGCGTGTCGCGCGACGCGCCCGTGATCATCGTCAATCACCCGCAGACGTGTCGAGCGGCATCCCCACGAGTTTTAAACTACCTTGCAACTATGCTGCCCGCAGCGACCGAGATCAATTTCAGTGATCTGTCCAACAAGCCAGCCGACTCCGTTCGCAAGCTTCAGGAGTCGCCGAGCCGGACACTGTTGGTCCGCCGTCGCGGTCACGAGGAAGACCTGGTGCTCACCACGGTCAGCAGGGCCGAGGAGGCGCACGAGATCGTCTCGACCACCACGGCGCTCTTCGTCGCGCTGATGCGACACAGCGAAGGTGTCCGGGACTTGGTGGCCGATGTGATGCCCCAGGTGTTCCCTTGGGTTCGGTTTCTGCCGCGCGAAGACCTGCGGGCGTTCACGGTCGAACTCGTGGAGACGCTCGAGGCCGCTGACTCGCTGGGCACGCCGGCTCCGGTGACGCAACTCGTCAGCGAGTGGCGGCACACAGCCGAAGTTCACGCCGATCCACGACTTCTCGCTGTCCTGCAACGAGACGTCCAAGACCTCGGTGACGTACCGAGGCGGCTACCTCGTCAAGCGTGATCGAGAGTGCCCCGCCTCGCCTGGGCGAGGAAAACCTCCATCGCCCGCCCGTCGAACTCCAGCACCGGACCGGCCGCGTTCTTGCTGTCCCGGACCCGGAACGCGTCAGCCGCAACAGCCACCTCGACGCACGCACCGCCGCCGTTGCTGCGGCTGCTCTTGCGCCAGACCGACAGCTCGACGCACTCGCCACCACCGTTGCTGCGGCTGCTCTTACGCCACTCCGACCACATCGCGTTCCCCTCGGCCGAGCTAGAGGTCACCGATCACCCGCCTGATCAGCGCAAACGACTCGTTCGGGTCGAGCGCCGTGGCTCGCAGGTGATCCAGCACCAGGCTATACCGCGCAACCTCGGCCGCTTCATCCAAATAGAGGCCGCCGGTCAGGTTCTCGATGTAGACCACACTCGGGAAGTCCAGGAACTTCAACAACCGAAACGCGGTACCCATCGCCATGTGCTGCCCTTTACCGAAGGGCAACACCTGGAGCGTCACATTGGGTCGCTCGACCAGCTTGGACAGGTGGTTCAACTGTTCTGCGTGCACCTCGTGGCCGCCGACCTCCCGGTGCAGGGCCGCTTCGTCGATGATCGCCCACACCGATAGCGACCCATCCTCCACTCGACGCTGTCGGGTTTGGCGCAACTCCGCCCGCTTGTTGATCACCTCGTCGGTAGCGTCCGGCGCGTAGGCACGCATCGACCACCATGCATAGGCGGGAGTTTGGAACAGGCCGGGGATCAGGTCGATCTCGAAGATGTTGACCGCCGTGGCCTCGGACTCCAGGACCACGTACTCGGAGAACCAGTCGAACAGGACATCGCCGTACACGTGCCACCAGCCGCGCTTCTTGGCGACCTTCGCCAACCGCAGCAACAAGGCGGTCTTCTCCGGAGAGGCCCCGTAAAGATCCGCGAGCGCCTTGGTGTCTACTATGGACACTCCGGTGTACGCCGACTCGATGCGACTGATCTTGGACTTCGAGTAGCCCAGGTTCTCGACCACGTCATCGAAGTCGAGGCCTGCCTCCTCGCGGAGTTGGGTCAGCGCGCTCGCTAGGACGCGCCGCCGGACTCCCGGGCCTTGGTTCTGCGACATGGTGCGACATTAGCGGGAAACAGGACCACTGATCGGGTGAACTTCTGCCGATACGCAGGATGCCGTGTTGCACCGCAGGCCGATGAGGTGCACCTTTGCCCGCATGATCTCTGCTGCGCTCGCTCGCGCCCACCACCTGCTGAACCAGGACATGCTCGGCTACCTGGACACCGTCGAACTGCTGACCAACGACCAGGACACCGACGAGAACACCGTGCTCGCCGTCGCCCGCACCGAAGTCCCCCGCCTGATCGCGGCACTCAGGGGCACGTTGAGCACGCACAAGGCGGACGCCTCAGGGCTGTGCCTGAGCTGCCGCAGCACCTGGCCGTGCCCGGTGATCGACTGCGCGCACACCTACCTCAAGGACCCCGACCGGGTCCTCGATGATCACTCCCCGTGCTGAACCAACCCCAGGACCGCGTCGGTGAACGCCTGGCCGCGATGGGCGTAGTCGGTGAACATGTCCATCGACGCCGCCGCCGGGGCCAGCACGACGGCGTCACCCGCCTGAGCCATCGAACGCGCGGCGCGCACGGCGTCCTCCATGGAAGCGTCGTCCAGCACCGCCACCGGCACCGAAGGCGCGTGCCGGGCCAACGCCGAGGCGATCACCTCGCGGTCCGTCCCGATCAACACCGCCCCGCGCAACCGATGCCCCTCATCCCGGACCAACTCGTCCACCGAAGCGCCCTTGAGCAGCCCACCGGCCACCCACACGACGCTCTCGTGCGACCGCAACGACGCAGCCGCCGCGTGCGGATTGGTGGCCTTGGAGTCGTTGACGTAGGCAACACCATCAACCGTCGTCACCAGCACGGCCCGGTGCGCCCCGGGCTTGAAGTCGCGCAACCCGCGAGCCACCGCCGAAGCCGGCACGCCGTGCGCACGGGCCAGAGCCGCCGCCGCCAGGGCGTCGGCGATCCCGGGCGGCCCACCGGGGTGCACGTCGGCGACCGGCAGCAACACCTCGTCCTCAGGCCCGAACGCCCGGTCGACCAACTGCCCGTCGTGCACGCCGAGCTGGCCTTCCTCCGGCGACCCGAGCGTGAAACCGACGTGCGAAGCAGCCGGCGAAGAGGCCAACAGCTGCGCCACCACCGGATCGTCCACCCCACCGACGGCGACCTCACCGGTCAGCACACCGGCCTTCGCCGACGCGTACGCCTCGAACGTGCCGTGCCAGTCCAAGTGGTCCTCGGCCAGGTTCAGCAGCACCCCGGCGAACGGCCGCACGGACGGCGACCAGTGCAGCTGGAAGCTCGACAGCTCCACCGCCAGCACCCGCCGACCGGCCAGCAGCGCGTCCACCACGGGCAGCCCGACGTTGCCGCACGCCACCGCGTCGATCCCCGCCGCGCGCAGGATCGACTCCAGCATCCCGACCGTCGTGGTCTTGCCGTTGGTCCCGGTCACCGCGAGCCACGTCGGCGGGTCGGCCAGTTCCAGCCCCATCCGCCAGGCCAGCTCGACCTCGCCGATCACCTCGATGCCCGCCGCCGTCGCCGCCTCCAGCAACGGGCTGGACGGACGCCACCCCGGGCTGGTCACGACCAGATCCGTGCCGGACGGCGGCTCCACCAGACCGGGCGTCAGCGTCACGCCGGTCAGCAGCTGCTCCAGCGCGGCGAGCCGGTCGGCCGAACCGTCGGTCACCGTGACGACCGCGTCCGCCGCCAGCAACGCCTCCGCCGCGGACCGGCCGGTCACCCCGGCGCCGGCGACCAGGACGTGACGACCTGCGAGGAATCCCATCGTCAGCTCTCGACCGCGGTCAGCCACTCGCTGTAGAACAGGCCGAGCCCGAGCATGCAGCACATGCCCGCGAGCAGCCAGAACCGGATGATCACCGTGGTTTCCGCCCACCCGGCGAGTTCGAAGTGGTGGTGGAACGGCGCCATGCGGAACAACCGCCGTCGTGACGTCCGGAAGACCGCGACCTGCAGCACCACCGACAGCGCCTCGACCACGAACAGACCGCCGATGACGACCATCAGCAGCTCGGTGCGGGTGGTGATGGACAGGCCGGCGACCAGGCCGCCGAGCGCGAGCGAACCCGTGTCACCCATGAAGATCTTGGCGGGCGCGGCGTTCCACCACAGGAAGCCGATGCAGCCGGCCATCGCGGCGGCGGCCACCAGCGCCAGGTCCAGCGGGTCGCGCACGTCGTAGCAGCCGGCCACGAGCAGGTTCGAGCAGTTGTAGCGGAACTGCCAGAAGCTGATCACCACGTAGGTGCCGAGCACCATCGCGGACGTGCCGCCGGCCAGGCCGTCGAGGCCGTCGGTCAGGTTCACCGCGTTCGACCAGGCGCTGATCGCGGCGTAGCAGAACACCACGAAACCGACGACGCCGAACGACACCACGGTGATGTCACGCACGAACGACAGGTTCACCGAGGCGGGCGTGAAGCCCTCCTTGTTCGGGAACTGGATGACCAGGACCGCGAAGATGATCGTGGCCACGAACTGGCCGACCAGCTTGGCGGTCTTGTTCAGGCCGAGGTTGCGCTGCTTGCGGATCTTGATGAAGTCGTCCAGGAAGCCGACGATGCCCAGCGACGTGGTCAGCATCAGCACCAGCAGGCCGGACGCGCTGGGCGTCTGGTCCTGCGCGGACGCCGACATGGAGTTGACCAGGTGCGCGCCGAGGTAGCCCGCCCACATCGCGACCAGGATCGCGACGCCACCCATGGTGGGCGTGCCGCGCTTGGTCTTGTGGCTCTGCGGCCCCTCCTCGCGGATCTCCTGACCGAATCCCTGCCGGGAGAAGATCTTGATCAGGTACGGCGTCAGCATGATCGACGTGATCAGGGCGATGGCCGCCGCGATCAGGATGCTCTTCACTTGCTGACCGCCTCCAGGAGAGCCTCGGCAACCCGCCACAGGCCGTATGAGTTGGATGCCTTCACCAGGACGACGTCACCGGGCCGCACCTGGTCGCGCAGCAGCTCGACGGCCGCCGTCACGTCGGGCACCAAAATCGCTTCTTCGCCCCATGATCCTTCCAGGTGCGCCCCTTGGTGCATCGCCCGGGCGTCCTGTCCGACGACGACCAGCTTGTTGATGTCCAAGCGGACCGCGAGCCGGCCGATCTCGTCGTGCGCGCGGATCGAGTCCGCACCCAGTTCGGCCATCGGGCCCAGCACCGCCCAGCTCCGGCGGGCGGGTGTGGTGGCCCGGGAGATGGTGGCGAGCGACTTCAGCGCCGCGCGCACCGACTCCGGGTTGGCGTTGTACGCGTCGTTGATGACCGTCACACCGTCAGGACGTTCGGAGACCGCCATGCGATGCGCGGACACCCGTTCGGCTTGGCCGAGGCTGTCCGCGATCTGCTCCGGGGTCGCGCCGAGTTCCAGCGCGATCGCGGCGGCGGTGAGGGCGTTGCCGACCTGGTGAGGGCCGTGCACGGCCAGCCGGACGTCCGCCTCACCGCGCGGCGTGACCAGCGTGAAGCGGGCGCGGGCCTGCTCGTCCAGCCGGATGTCCGTGGCCCGGACCTGCGCGGACGGGTTCTCGCCGACCAGCACGACCTTGGCCTCGGTGCGGCTCGCCATGCCCGCCACGAGGGGGTCGTCGGCGTTGAGGACCGCGATGCCGTCCTCGGGCAGGGCCTCGACCAGCTCGCCCTTGGCCAGCGCGATGTTCTCCCGCGAGCCGAACTCGCCGACGTGGGCGCTGCCGACGTTCAGGACGGCGCCGACGCGGGGCACGGCGACCTCGCACAGCTCGGCGATGTGGCCGATGCCGCGGGCGCTCAGCTCCAGGACCAGGAACCGGGTCTCCTCGTCGGCCCGCAACGCCGTCCACGGGTGGCCCAGCTCGTTGTTGAACGACCCGGGCGGCGCGATGGTCGGGCCGAGCGGCGCCAGCACCTGGGCGATGAGGTCCTTGGTGGACGTCTTGCCGGACGAGCCCGTGACGCCGATGACGGTCAGGTGCTCCAGCCGGTCGGTGACGTACCGGGCGAGCTTGGCCAGCGCCGCCAGCACCGCCGCACCCGCGCCGTCGGTGTCGCCGGACAGCACGTAGGCGTTGCCGCCGTCGCGCTCCACGGGCGGCGCGATGACGGCGGGCGCGTCGACCTCACGACCCGCCAGCACGCCGACCGCGCCGTTCTCCACTGCCTGGGCGGCGAAGTCGTGGCCGTCGACCCGTTCGCCGGGCAGTGCCAGGAACAGGCCACCGGGCGTCACCTTGCGGGTGTCGAACTCCACGCTGCCGGTGACGACCTCGGCGCCGGTGGCGTGGTGCAGCTTGCCGCCGACGACCTCGGCGATCTCGGCGAGGCTGAGCTGGATCACCGGGTGGCTCCTCTGATCGCTTCGGTCAGTGCGTCCACGTCGGAGAACGGGTGCACGACGCCCGCGACCTCCTGGCCGGTCTCGTGGCCCTTGCCCGCGACCACGACGACGTCACCGGCGCGGGCGAGGGACACCGCGTGCTCGATGGCACGGCGGCGGTCGCCGATCTCCACGACCTCGCCGCGCTCGTCGTCCGGCACGGACAGCGCGCCGTGCAGCATCGCGGCCCGGATCTGCGCCGGGTCCTCGCTGCGCGGGTTGTCGTCGGTGACGACGAGGACGTCGCTGCGGCGGGCGGCTTCCTCGCCCATGAGGGGGCGTTTGGCCGTGTCACGGTCGCCGCCGCAGCCGAGGACCGTGATGACGCGGCCGGTGGCGCGGGCGCGGACCGCTTGGAGGGCGAGCGCGACGGCGGCGGGCTTGTGCGAGTAGTCGACCACGGCGGTGAAGTCCTGGCCCTCGTCCACGCGCTGCATCCGGCCGGGGACCTGGACGTTCCCCAGGCCCTCGCGGATGGCGTCGAGCGGGACGTCCCGCGTGCGCAGGCAGGCGATGGCGAGCAGGGCGTTGGCGACGTTGAAGTCGCCGGGGAGGCTGAGCCGGACGTCGAGCGTGACGCCGTCCGGGCCGTGCGCGGTGAACGCCTGCTCGCCGGTGGCGGACACGGTGGCGTCGGTGGCCGTCCAGTGCGCGGGCTTGGTGGTCGCGACCGTGACGGTGGCGTCCTTGACCAGGCGGGGACCCCACTCGCCGTCGACGCAGACCACCTCGGTGCGGGCCCGGCCGTCGAACAGCTCGGCCTTGGTCCGGAAGTAGTCCTCCATGTCCGGGTGGAAGTCCAGGTGGTCCTGGGAGAGGTTGGTGAACGCGCCGACCGCGAACCCGACGCCGCCGACCCGGCCCAGCCGCAACGCGTGGCTGGAGACCTCCATGACGACGTCCGTGGTGCCGCACTCGACCATCACGGCCAGCAGTGCCTGCAGGTCGGGGGCCTCGGGGGTGGTGAGGGCGCTGTCGAGCCTGCTGCCCGCGACGCGCGTCTCGACCGTGCCGATGAGCCCGGTGGCGCGACCGGCCGCGCGCAGCGCCGACTCGACCATGTAGCTGGTGGTGGTCTTGCCGGACGTGCCGGTGATGCCCCACACGGCGAGCTTGGTGGACGGGTCGCCGTAGACGCGTGCCGCGAGCCGACCCAGGACCGCGCGCGGGTCCGCGTGCACCAGCACCGGCACCCCGTGGACCTTCTCCGCGCCGGCGGCGTCGGTCAGCACGGCCACCGCGCCGTGCTCCACGGCCTGGGCGGCGAAGTCGGCGCCGTGCACCCGCGTACCCGGCAGCGCGGCGAACAGGTCACCGGGCCGCACGTGCTGGGCGCGCAACGTCACCCCGCTGACCTGGACGTGTGCCCGGTCGGGTGCGGTCAGGTGCGCGTCGACCGTGGCGGCGAGCTCGGACACGGCAACGGGCTGGGTGCGGGAAGGGCGAGGCGGAGCGGTCGCGACCTTGCCCTCTAGCTTGGCAGGCACGCGCGGAAGGCTACCGGCGCACGGAGAGTGTTCATCCGGCACGTCCACTCCGGACCGGCTCACCACGGCCAAACCTGAAGAGATTCCACGTAAAGGTGGGCGAGGAGCGGTCCGGCGGCGTCGACACCTCTCCCGGCGGAACTGCGTCGGCCGGTTGCCGGTCGCGGCACTAGACCACCAGGGGCACGATCGGGCTCTGCTCCGCCGACAGCGGGAGCTGGTAGCGCTGCGTCAGGTACGACGCGATGTCGTGGAACAGCGGCGCGGCCGACTGCGGCCCCTCGGTCGGGTTGTCGAGCATGATGCCGACCACGAACCTGGGGTTGTCGGCGGGCAGGATGCCCGCGAACGTGATCCAGTACTGCGAGCTGCTGTAGCAGTCGCACTTCGGGTCGATCTGCTGCGCCGTGCCCGTCTTGCCGCTGATCTGGTACCCCGGCAGCGCCGCGGGCACGCCCGTGCCGCTCTGCGCCACGGCGTCCGGCCCCGGCGCCTTCTGCACGACCGCGCGGAACATGTCGCGGACCGTCTTGGCGGTCTGCGGCGACACGACCCGCTCGGTGTCGGCCGGGTTCACCTCCTTGCGGCTGCCGTCGGCCGACACCTCGGCGCGCACGATCCGCGGCGCGATGCGCACGCCGTCGTTCGCGATCGCCTGGTACATGCCGGTCATCTGCAGCAACGTCATGTTCAGGCCCTGCCCGATCGGCAGGTTGCCGAACGTCGAACCGGACCACTGGTTCAGCGGCGGCACGTAGCCGGACTCCTCGCCGGGCAGCCCCGACTGCGTCCGCTTGCCCAGCCCGAACTTGCGCAGCATGTCCGAGTACCGGTCCTGGCCGATCTTCTGGGCCGTCATCAGCGTGCCCACGTTGGACGACTTCGCGAACACGCCGGTGAACGTCATGTCCATCGGCCCGTGCTGCCACCAGTCACCGATCCGCCGGTCGGCGACCTTGATCGAACCGTCGACCCTCAGCACGCTGTCCGGCTGGTAGACGCCGTCCTCGATGGCCGTCGCGGCGGTCACGAGCTTGTTCACCGAACCGGGCTCGAACACCGACGTGACCGCGATGTTGCGCAGCTCGTCCTCGGTGGCGTTGCCGAAGTCGTTCGGGTCGAACGTCTTGTCGTTGGCCATGGCCAGGATCTCGCCGGTCCGGCTGTCCATCACCACCGCCGACCCGCTGCGCGCCTTCGACTTCGTCGTGTAGTCGGTGACCATGCGCTGCACCGCGTACTGCGTGTCCACGTCCAGCGTCAGCTCCAGGCTCTTGCCCGGCGTGGCGGCGGCCAGTTCGCGCGACCGGTCGGGTCCGGGGATCACGACGTCGTCACCCTGCATGGTGTCGACGATCCGCAGGCCGTCGCTGCCGGCGAGCAGGTTGTCCTGCGCGATCTCCAAACCGAGCAGGCCGTGCGTGGCGGGCGGTTCGGCGTCCTTGCGCCAGTTCGCCGCGCCGATGATGTTCGACGCCAGCTCGCCGTTCGGGTAGACGCGCACGGCCCGGTACTCGGAGCCGATGTTGTGGTACTTCTCCGTGATGACGGCGGCCTTGGCCGGGTCGACGTTGTCCACCAGCTCGACGTAGGTCGTGTCCTGGGACAGCTTCGCGAGCATGGTGTCCCGGTCGGTCTTCTGCCCGGCGACCTCCGTGCCCAGCGTCTGCTCGATGAACGCGGCCATGTCGGCGATGCGCTTCTCGAAGCTGCCGATCTCCGGGCGGGCCTCCAGCGCCTCGGCCCACTCCTGCCGCATCCGCTTCGGCACGACGTAGAGGGCGCGCGCTTCCACGCTGAACGCCAACTGGTTGCCGTTGCGGTCCAGGATCGAGCCGCGCGGCGCCGCGATGTCGATCTTCGTGGCGCGTTGCTGCTCGGCCTGCGCGGACAACGCTTCCGCCTGGAAGCCCTGTACCTGCACCAGCTTGATCCCGGCCAGGAGCAACGCGCCGACCAGCAGCAGCCGGCCGACCGCGAGGCGGACCCGGCTGTTGCCACCGCGCCGCTTGCGGGGTGCGGGCCCCCGAACGGACAACGGACGTCGCACGGGCCTGCCCCGACTCGGCCCCGGCATCACTGACCTCCTGGTACCGGCTGTGTCACGGTGTCGTCCCTAGCCCTGCGGGGGCGTCTGTCCGCCACCCGCCTGCTGCGCGGCCTCGTCCTGACCCTGCGCGGGCGGCTGGGTGGTCTGGCCCTGGGCGGGCTGCTCGCCTTGGGCGGGCGGCGTGGCGGACGACGAGGTGGGCGGCGGTGGCGGCTGGACCGCGGACGGCTTGCCGTACACCTCGACCGTCCCGTCCGGCAGCTGCCGCAACCGCGCCGGGTCGCCGGCGGGCACCAGGCCGAGCTTCGCCGCGGCGTCGGCCAGGCTCGCGGGCGACTCGGCCAGCGCGACCTCCCGCCGCAACTGGTCGACCTGCCGGGCGAGCCGGGTCTCCTCGGCCCGCGCGTCCTGCAACCGGTACGAGTCCGCGGTCGCCTGGGTCGCCAGCCACATGATCGCCGCGATGCCCACCCCGAGCACGACCATCACCATCACCACGAACGGCGCCTTGGGCGCCACCGCCTGCTGACGGGTCACCGCCGGACCGCGCTTCGGCGACGTGCGCTGCGCACGCCGCGCGTAGGCCCGCTCCGCCGCGGCCGAACGGCGACGCTCCGCGGGCACCGCCTTCAGCGAGCGCTCACGGGGCTTGGACGACCTGGCCGGGGACGGCACGCCGCCGCCGGTCCGTGCCGGTGCGGTCATGTCGCCTCCCGGATGCGTTCCGCCGCTCTCAGCCGCACCGAGGCGGCCCTGGGGTTCTCTTCGATCTCCTGCTCGTTCGCCTGCTCCGCGCCCCTGGTCACCAGCCGCAGCTGGGGACCGTGCCCGGGCAGCTCGACCGGCAGGTCCTGCGGTGAGGTCGACGTGGCCAGCGCGGTGAACGCGCGCTTGACCATCCGGTCCTCCAGCGACTGGTAGGACTCCACGACGATCCGCCCGCCCACCGCCAGCACCGACAGCGCGGCGGGCAGCGCCAGGCGCAGCGACTCCAGCTCCTGGTTCACCTCGATGCGCAACGCCTGGAACGTCCGCTTCGCCGGGTGGCCACCGGTGCGGCGGGTCGCCGCCGGCACCACGTCGTAGAGCAGCTCGACCAGCCGACCGCTGGTGGTGAACGGCTCGCGCTCCCGTTCCCGCGCCACCGCACCGGCGATCTTGCGGGCGAACCGCTCCTCGCCGTAGTCGCGCAGGATCCGGGTCAGGTCGTCCACCGAGTAGGTGTTGAGCACGTCCGCCGCCGTCATCCCGGTGCCCGCGCTCATCCGCATGTCCAGCGGCGCGTCCTTGGAGTAGGCGAACCCGCGCTCCTCGGCGTCCAACTGCAGCGAGGACACCCCGAGGTCCATCAGGATCCCGTCGACCTTCGCGCCGCCGACCGCTTCGGCGATTCCGTCGTAGGTAATCTGCACGAACTCCGCGCGGTCACCGAACGGCGCCAGCCGCCGCCGGGACAGCTCGATCGCCTGCGGGTCGCGGTCCAGCCCGATCAGCCGGACCCGCGGGTGCGCCTGCAGCACAGCTTCGGAGTGCCCGCCCAGGCCCAGCGTGCAGTCCACGAACACGGCGTCCCGATCGGCCAGCGCGGGGGCCAGCAGGTCGAGGACGCGGTCGAGCAGCACCGGCACGTGACGCGCCTGCTCCACCATGTCCCCTCCCTCGATGGTCCCCCCTCACAGAACAAGAAATTCGGGTGTCGTCAGGTCCCCGCCCGCCCGTCGGACCTGGCGCCGGGGAAGGTGCGCCAGGGCCGAAAGCCGAGCGGACCGAGGCCTCACGGCACCCGAAACCTCGAAGCAAACGGCCGATCCAGCCGATCTAGAAGACGCCGGGCAGCACCTCCTCGCGCGCCGTGGCGTAACTGTCCTCGTGTTCTTCGAGGTAGCGCTGCCACGCCTGCGCGTCCCAGATCTCCAGCCGGTTGATCGCGCCGATGACCACGCACTCCTTGGTCAACCCCGCGTACCGCCGCAGCTCCGGTGCGATCGACACCCGGCCCTGCCCGTCCGGACGCTGCTCGTCGGTCCCCGCGAACAGGTAGCGCTGGTAGGCGCGGACGGCCTCGTTGGTGAAAGGAGCCTCCGCCACCTTGCGCGCCATCTGCTCGAACTCGGCCCGCGGGAACACGTAGAGGCAGTGGTCCTGGCCCTTGGTGACCATGAGACCCCCCGCTAGCGCGTCCCGGAACTTCGCAGGCAGCGTCAGTCGGCCCTTGTCGTCCAGCCTCGGGTAGTGCGTGCCCAGGAACACGGCGCCCACCTCCCGACGCCGGAAGCTTCACTTCCGACCGGCAGTGGAGCCCCCGTCTGCCCCACCGGCCGCCACAGTACCCCACTTTTCACCACAGTCAACGCTGAAACGGGTGGTTGCACGCCCCGTGCCGGAGCGTTTACGCAGGTAGAGCGAAGATGGCCGAGGTGGAGCGCGGTGGGGGACGCCGAGCGCGACCACCTCCGCGGGTGAGCCGAACCGGCCCGAACTCCACCCGGATGGCCCAGCGAATTCGGGCAAAACCGGTTCACCGGCAGCACGGGTGGGGAATCGTGGTGGAGTGGGGTGAACCGGCCACACCCGCGGGCCGTGGAAACCCCGAGCCCGAAACTGTTCAATCGGTGTAGGGCGCTTCGCCCTGGTTTGACACACTGCGTGAAACGCTCACCGCCACCGCGAACCGGTCGCGGTAGGGCCGCGCCCTGCTCCAGGAGGTCGAGTGACTCCGAGTACACAGCCAGCCGCGCTGCCAGAACACTCCTACGGAGGCGGCGGCGCGCCTGCGGTCAACCAGGTGCACAACCAGGCGAACAACGCGCACGGCAACCACGTCCCGGGCCGGCCGGAGGAAGCGCTCGGCGAGCTGCACGCCGCGGTCGGGCGGATCGCCGCCAACGTGGAGAAGGTCATCGTCGGCAAGCCGGACGTCGTGCGGGTCGCGCTGGTCACCCTGCTGGCCGAGGGCCACCTGCTGGTCGAGGACGTGCCGGGCGTCGGCAAGACCTCGCTGGCCAAGGCGCTGGCCCGGTCGATCGACTGCACCGTGAGCCGCATCCAGTTCACCCCGGACCTGCTGCCCAGCGACATCACCGGTGTGTCGATCTACAACCGGCAGGACAACGACTTCGAGTTCCGCCCCGGCCCGGTGTTCGCCAACATCGTGGTGGGCGACGAGATCAACCGCGCGTCGCCGAAGACCCAGTCGGCGCTGCTGGAGTGCATGGAAGAGCACCAGGTCACCGTGGACGGGCAGACCTACCCGCTCGGCGCGCCGTTCATGGTGATCGCCACGCAGAACCCGATCGAGATGGAGGGCACCTACGCCCTGCCCGAGGCCCAGCGCGACCGGTTCACCGCGCGGGTCTCCATCGGGTACCCGGACCCGCAGGCCGAACTCGCGATGGTGGACGAGCACGCGGGCCACGACCCGATGGCCGACCTGCGGCCGGTGTCCGACGCCGAGCAGGTGCTCAGGCTGGTCCAGGTGGTGCGGCGGGTGCACCTGTCGCCGGAGGTCCGCCGGTACGCGGTGGAGCTCGTCGGCGCCACCCGGCGGCTGCCCGAGCTGCGGCTGGGCGCGTCGCCGCGCTCGACGTTGCAGCTGGTCCGGGCGGCCCGGGCGCAGGCCGCGCTGGCGGGTCGCGACTTCGTGGTGCCCGACGACATCCACGCGGTGGCCGTGCCGGTGCTGGCGCACCGCCTGGTGCTGACCGCGGAGGCGCAGGCGGCCCGCCGTTCGTCGGCCGACCTGGTGCGCAACCTGCTGCAGCGGGTGCCGGTGCCGCAGGCGGCGCTGGACCCGACCGGGCAGTTCCTGCACAACATCAACCCGAACAACCACCGCTGACATGCGCGGAGCCCTGTCCGGGCTGACCACCCGGGGCCGGTGCCTGTTGGCCGCGGGGTTCGCGGCCGGTTTGTGCGCGATCGTGCTCAACGAGCGCGACCTGCTGCGCGTGGCCGCGTTCGTGGTGGCCCTGCCGCTGTTGGCGGCCTGGTTGGCGCAGCGGGCCAGGGTCGGCCTGCACGCCACCCGGATGATGCACCCCAGCCGGGTCCAGGTGGGCTCGGCGACGGACGTGCGGGTGGAGCTGCGCAGCGCCGGCCGGTTGCCGACCGGTGGGCTGCTGCTGGAAGACGCGGTGCCGTACGCGCTGGGCGCGCGCCCGCGGTTCGTGGTGGAACGGCTGCCGCGCAACATCGTGACCGTGCTGCGGTACCCGCTCAAGCCGGTGATGCGCGGCGTGCAGCAGGTCGGTCCGCTGATGGCGCGGATCACCGACCCGTTCGGCCTGGCCGAGTTCGACCGCGAGATGGCGGGCCGCAGCCGGCTGGTCGTGGTGCCCCGCGTGGTGGCGCTGAACGGGTTGCCGAGCGGTTCGGGCATGGGCTCCGGCGACGACGGCTCGATCCGGCTGCGCGCCGGTCAGGGCGAGGACGACGCGGTGGTCCGCCCCTACCGGCACGGCGACGACCTGCGGAAGGTGCACTGGCGCTCGACGGCTCGGCGTGACGAGCTGATGGTGCGGGTCGAGGAACGGCCGTGGCGCGGTGGCACGACCGTGCTGCTGGACCACCGGCTGGTCGCGCACCGGGGCAGCGGTCCGGGCGCGAGCCTGGAGTGGGCGGTGTCGATGGCCGCGTCGATCTGCGTGCACCTGCACCGGTTCGGCCACCAGGTGCGCCTGGTCGGCGACGACGGGCGGGTGCTGGCGGGCGGGTCGGGCGGCAGCGGGTACAGCGACGCGGTGGTGCTGGACGCGTTGGCCGCGCTGCAGCCGTCGCACCGCCGTGAGCCCGCCGCGGGGTTGGACCCCGGCGCGGGCCAGGAGGTCATCGCGATCCTCGGCGGCAGCACGCCCGCCGTGGTGGATTCGCTGGTGCGCAACCGGCCGCGCGGAATGCGCAGCCTGGCGGTGGTGATGGACGTCGGTGCGTGGGCGTCGGCGTCGGAGGACCCGGCTCCCGACCCCGCCGACACCCGGCGGTTGTTGAGCGGCGCGGGGTGGGGCGTGGTCGTGGCGCGGCCGTCCACGCCGATGGGGCAGGTCTGGCAGGAGCTGTGCCACAGCGCGGGCAACCGCGGCCCGGTGGTGCGCACGGAGGTGGGTTAGGTGACCGGCAGGACGACCGCCGTAGGCAACGACAACTGGGTGGTGAACGCGACGCCCGCGGTCGCCGGCCTGGCCACGCTGTGCGCGGCGACGGCGTTGTCCAGCGTGATCGCCGGTGTGCTGTGGCTGGTGTACCTGGCCGTGGCGATCGCGGTGATCGGCGGCACGGGCGTGCTGCTGCGCGCGACCCGGCTGCCCGCGCCGCTGGTCGGCCTGGGGCAGTTCCTGGCGCTGCTGTGCCTGCTGGTGACGATCTTCACCCGCAGCGGCGTGCTGGTCGTGCTGCCCGGGCCGCAGTCGGTGCAGGACCTGTTCGCGGTACTGGGCGACGCGATGACCGAGGTGCAGACCGGTGTGCCGCCGGTGCCGGACAGCCCGGCCATGCGGTGCCTGGTGATGGTGGCGATCGGGCTGGTCGCGATCCTGGTGGACACCCTGGCGGTCGGTATGGCGGCGCCCGCGGCGTCCGGGCTGGTGCTGCTGTGCGTGTTCGCGGTGCCCGCGTCGTTGGCCGACGAGATGCTGCCGCTGTGGACGTTCGTGTTCGGCGCGGGTGCGTTCGCGCTGCTGCTCGCGGTGGACGGGCAACACCGGCACGACGCGTGGCGCGGCCGGTTGGCCGGCGGCGGGCAGAGCGGGTCGGGACCGGCGGCGACCGCCGTGGCGGGGTTGGCCGTGGTGGTGGCGCTGCTGGCCGGGGCGAGCCTGACCGTGGTCGGCACCGTCGGCCGGTTGCCGGGCACCGGTGAGGAGATCGGCGGCGGCACCGGCGGGCTGGGCATCGACCCGATGACGCAGTTGCGCGGCATGCTCAACCAGGGCGCGCCGCGCGAGCTGTTCCGGGTGCACGACATGCCGGGCACGTCGGCGTACCTGCGGGCGATGACGTTGCGCCAGTACGTGCCGGACAAGGGCTGGGAGCTGGGCGGGAACATGCCCGAGGGCGTGCCCGCCAACGGGCCGCTGCCCGAGCAGCCCGGCGACCCCGGCGACGGCGAGGTCGCCGAGGTCCGGATCGAGCCGGTGAACTGGGTGGACAACTGGCTGCCGGTCTACGGCCGGCCGCGTGCCGTCCGGGAGGTCGGCGACGACTGGAGGTACGACCCGGCGCGCGGGATGATCTACAGCGTCCGGGCGCGCAAGTCCGGGCAGTACATGCTGCGGACGGTGTTCGACGTGCCGTCGGCGGACACGCTGCGCAAGGCCGCCGGTCCGGTGGACGTCGACCCGGCGTACCTGGAGGCGCCGGGGGTCGAGGGCCGGGTGGCGGAGTTGGCGCGGCGGATCGTGAGCGGGCACGACAACCAGTTCGACCAGGCGACCGCGTTGTACCGGTACTTCACCGACGGCACGCAGGGCTTCGAGTACACGACGCAGACCTCGACCTCCAACACGTCCGTGGACGCGTTGGAGGACTTCGTCTTCAACGGCAAGAAGGGGTTCTGCGAGCAGTACGCGTCGGCGATGGCGATCATGGCGCGCTCGGTCGGCATGCCCGCGCGGGTGGCGCTCGGGTTCACCGCCGGGTACGCGGCTGGTGACGTGCAGACGATCACGTCACAGGACGCGCACGCCTGGGTCGAGATCTACTTCCCCGGCTACGGCTGGATGACGTTCGACCCCACGCCGCTGTCGGACGGTCGCGGCGTGACCCCGCCGTACATCTCCGGCCTGAACCCGGACGACGAGGAGGACGACCCCAGCGCGGGTGCGACGACGACCACGACCACGACGGTGGCTCCGGGCACTTCGGCGTCGGCGTCGGCCGTACCGGACGCTCAGGGGCAGGACGGGTCGACCACGACGGAGGAGCCGACGCCGACGTGGCACTACGTGACGCTCGGGGTCGCTGCGCTGATCGCGTTGCTGGCGACGTTGGCCGTGCTGTTCGGCGGGGCGCGGCTGGCGCGGCCGGTGTGGCTGCGCTTGGCGGCGTTGGTGACGGCTGTGGTGGCCGGGGCGGTCGCGCTGACGTTGGCGGTGGCGCTGCTGTCGTGGCTGTTGGCGGTGGGGTTGCTGGTGGTGCTGGTCGCCGCGACGCCGGCGGCCGTGCGGGCTTGGCGGCGGCAGCAGCGGTTGCGCGCGGTGGCCGGACTGGGGCCGGACGCGGCCAGTGCGGCTTGGCAGGAGTTGGTCGCCGAGTCCGTCGACCGGGGTACGCGGGTGCCGACCACGGAGACCGTGCGGGTGGCCGCGCGGCGGTTGGTCCGGGCGCACAACCTGGACGAGCAGGGACGGGACGGGCTGCGCGCGGTCGTCGGCGCGGTGGAGCGGTCGTGGTACAGCACGCAGTCGGCAGCGGACCCCTCCCTGCCGGGCGCGGTGGACAACGTCCGCCAAAGCCTGAACCGCAACGCCCCGCTCGCGCTGAAGGCCAAGGTCCTGCCCCGGTCCGTGCTCCAGCCGAAGCCACCGGCCGACCAGGACTCGGACGAGTGATCTCGCAGCTCGCGGAGCTCTCAGCGGTGTGACGGCCCGGGGGTCGGGGGACACCAATCCCCCGGCCCTCGCACTTCAGCGAGGTTCGGCCTGAGCGTGCGGGGCCGAGACCTGCCTGCCCGGGGCCGCCGGGTGGACCGTGCAGGGCGGAGCGTGCGGGGCGGAGCGTCACGGATCGACTCGATCGACGCGGCGCAGCGTTCTTCGTCAGGGTGTGGGCACGCACACGGCCCGCCCCGGAGGTGCCGGGGCGGGCCGTGTGCGTTGTTCAGTGGTGCGGTCGTTCAGTCGGGCTGTCGCGCGGACTACTCGTCCTCGAAACGGCGACGGAAACGTTCTTCCATCTTCTGTGAGAACGAGCTGCGGCTGGGCCGGCTTCCCTCTTCGCTGGGCTCTTCGGCACCCTGGTCACCACGACGCAGCGTCGTCACGGTGAGCAGTACGCCGAAGAACATCAACAGGAAGCCGACCACGCTCACCACCGGGATACCAGCGAGCTTCGGCAACATCACACCCGTCACCAGCAGTGCCACACCCACGGCGAACAACGCGATGCCTTGGATGCGACGCCGTCGGGACGGCTTGCGCAGCTTGGCACCGCGCACAGTGGATGCGAACTTCGGGTCCTCGGCGTAGAGCGCGCGCTCGATCTGGTCGAGCAGTCGCTGCTCGTGCTCGGAGAGTGGCATGGCTCCTCCTCCGGCACAGCGGTCGCGGGCGCCGGGTAATCACGGTTGCCGCCGGTCCCGGCGGACGCCCCGCCCTGGGGGCGTCACAACCAGGATACGATTCGCGAGGCTCGCCGACTACCCAGTCCGTGCCCCTAAGCGGTTCGTTCTGTCACCATCATCCTCACGGGTCAACGGTCAGACCACCGTGAGGTCGCGCAAGTCGCCCGGTGGTCAACTGTCAAGGCCCGAGAAAGCTCCATTGTTCACTCCCCTGCACGGGTGATCACGAGGCCCCGGCTACCGAACTGCGGCCCGGATCGACCACCGACGCCCGCATCACTCTCCCTCCATCCCACATTCGGACTTACCTGATTACACTCGGTGACTGGCCGCGCCATCCCGTCGCAGAGCCGTTCGAGACGGAGATCACAGCCGACCACCGGCTCCACGTGCCTCCGCAGCCTGCCGCTCGGCCTGCCCGGAGGCCGGGTTCGGGACCACGAAGCGAACCCACGGCCCGCCTCTCGCTCAGCGCGCCCGGACGGTCGCTGCACGTATCCAGCCGCTGGCCGCCGACGGCTTGCTCTTCTGGCTCCTCTCTCTCGCCGCCAGGCGGTCGCGCGCGCTGACCGCTCGGTTCTGGTGGTGCCGACTCAAGGGTGAGCGGGTTCGGACTGGGTGGCCGCCGAATCGGGATGCGGGGCGCGGCTGGCGCCCCGGCGGTGGGGGCGGGCTGCGAGCAGGGCTGGGCGGGCAGGTCAGCAGGGGCGGCAGGGCAGGTGACCATGGTCGGGGTGGGTGGACTCCCTTCTTGCCGTAGGAGGGCGGCGGCCCGGCGGAGCGGAGCTTCGAGGCCGCAGCTGGTCGGTTTGGGTGCGAATAGTTGGGCGGGTACCGGTAGTGGGCGCGGGTGTGAGAGTGGGCGACCGGCTGCGGGGCTGGCCGAGGGCTGACGGCTGGCGGCCGGGGTGGCGGGCCGCGCGGTCGGTTGGCGGAAGGCTGCGGTTGATGAGCGCGGGCGGAGGTCGGGGTGCCGTCCGGAGTCGAGGTTGGGCACGGTCGATGGGAGCGGTCGGTGAGGTGGGCAGGTTGAGGGCTGGGGTGTGGTGGGGGTGGGCGCAGGGTCGGTGGGGTGGGCCGGTGAGGTTTGGCCGGTGGAGCAGGACTGCGAGGCCGGCGGCCGGGTCAATGCGAGCGAGGTTGATGGGGCGAGGCCGGCGTGGGGGTTGGGCCGGCGTGGGGGTGGGCCG
>NZ_LWLC01000065.1:0-120889 GCF_001905065.1 Saccharothrix sp. CB00851 | reverse complement strand
GGTCGGGTCGGGTTAGTAGTGGGTGGAGGGGTTGTGGGGGAAGGGGTGGGTTGGGGTTATTCGGGGTCGGGGGCGGGTGGTGGCTTTGGTGGCGGCGGTCAGGAGGTCTTGGGCTACCGAGGTTGGGGATTGGCGGAGGCGGGTCGGCGTGGTGTGCAGGACGACGGCGCCGGCGGCGGCGAGGAGGTCCGACCTCGGGGTCGGGGTGTTGAACTGCCAGGCCAGGGCTCGGTCGTTCCACCAGGCGTCGGCGATGCCCAGGGGCCGGCCATCAGGGGTGGACAGGGAGACGCCCCAGGCAGGTGGTGGGAGGGGTAGGTCGTCCAGGACCGCCTTGGCCCAGGCTTGTGGCACCGAGCGGACGCCGTCGGCCAGTTCCGAGAGGACCTGCCTGGCCTCCTCGGAACCCCTGGCGAGCGGTCTGAGGTCGGCTACCGGTACGCCGCCGTGGCGGACCACCTCGGTCAGGACGGCGCGGAGGTCGTCACGGCGGTGCAGAGCCCTGGCGGCATCCACGGCCGCCCTGGCCAGTGGGACCGTCAGGAAGCCCCGGCGCAGGACCGGGTCGGGTAAACGGCGGACCCGGGTCAGGCGGACTTTCGCGGCGGGCTCCAAGGCACGGTTCACCAGGATCTGGACCGAGCCGGTGGCGGGCAGTGCGCGCAGGCCATGCAACTGGAGGGCGTCCAAACCCGTCAGCAGGGACTGAGGGCCGCCGTAACGCAGGGCCGCGCGCACCAGTTGGGCACGGGTCGGCGGAGTGCGGGCCAGGAGCAGGATGCCGGGCAGGACGTGCTGCCACGGGCCCTGCGGGCGGCAGCGGAGGGCGAGTTCCTCGCTCGGCAGGCCGAGGGCCAGCAGTTCGGAGGCGGTGGCGACGCGCTGGGGGAAGAGGCCGCCCAGGGCGTCCAGGTCGATGGTGGTGCGGTTCGTGGTTCGCATGTGTCCACCATCGACGGGTCGGGCGGGGTGGTCGATGGGAAGATCGCGAACTGTGGACAACTCCATGGGCTGTGGATAACTTCCGGACAATCCCGGCAATCGAGACGTAGAAGGGGGCCTTCCGCAGACCCGACCGTCTGCGGAAGGCCCCGGAGAACGGCAGCCACCCCTCGTTGGCCGCCGCTTGGTCTACAGGCGGACGAGGTCGTCCTCGGGGATCTCCACGTCCAGCTCGCGGCGGACGGAGCGGACGTCGCGCCAAGCGTCGTACACGGCGACCAGGCCGCCCGCGAGGACGAACGAGACGGCGAGCGCGACCACACCGTCGACATCGGACTTGACGATGATCACCACGGCCGCCCAGATCATGACGGCGGTGAAGACGAGGGTGCTGGCGAGGCGCTCGGTGAACCGCCGGCGGGACCTGGCAGGCTCCTCGATGTGGTTCATGACTCCCCCTCTGAGCTCGGCTGATGACTCATTTGTAGAGAGTCGGCAGCCCTGGTTCTGCGTCAGATGACGCACAACGCCGAATCAGTTGGTGAAGTCGTAGAGCCTGCGCACCTGGTGGATGTCGATCTTCCGCCGCCCGGTGCTGATGATGCCCTCCTCGCGCAGCACGCGCAGCACCCGCACGAGCGATTCCCGCGACGTGCCCGCGATCCCCGCGAGGTCCTCCTGGCTCAACGCGATCACGCCCTGGTCGGCGATCCCGCGTTCCAGCGCCATGTCGATGAGCACGGCGGCGACGCGCTGCGTGGCCGTGCCGCTGATCTGCATCCGCTGGCGGTCCGTGTCACGTTGCCGCGCCACCACCACGATCAGCACGGACCACGCGATGCGCGGGTACCGCTGGCACAGGCTCGCGAACGACCCGGCCGACAGCACCAGCGCCCGCACCGCGCCCAGGGCCCGCACCGTCGCCGAACGCGGCCGACCGTCCACCGCCGAACGCTCACCGACGATGTCACCCGCCCCGCGCACGGCCAGCACCTTCTCGCTGCCGTTCGCCGTGGTCGCGGTCACCCTCAGCAGGCCGCGGCGCACGACCAGCACGTGCCGCGTCACCTCGCCCTCGTGGCAGACCACCGAACCGGACAGGTAGTCGCGCTCGACACCCGTCGCCATGAGCACCTCGTGCTCGGAGGGTGTGAGCAGACCCCAGAACCGATCCACGGCTCCACTGTGCCGGGTGATCCACGCGCGGACCCCCGATCACGCCCGCGACCACCCGAACGGCTCGCTCACGGAGGTCGGGAAGCCGAATCACCCCGGTCCGGCTTGGGCTCGTTCAGCCCGGACCTGACCGGTCCCTGGTTCAGCAGCGAAGCCGGGCGGATCGCCGCCGTGCCGAACCTCGACCGCGCCTGGTCGGCCGCCTGCTCCGCCTCCCGCCAGCCGCGCTCCGGCGCGTCGAACATCAACTGCTCACCGTCGTCGCCCTCGACCAGCTGCTCGATCCGCACCCCGATCAATCGCACCGCGCCCGGCGGCACCTGCTCGTCCAGCAGGGTCGACGCCGTCTTGTAGACCTCCTGCGTCACGTCCGTCGCCACCCGCAGCGTCTTCGACCGGGTGATCGTGGTGAAGTCGGAGAACCGGACCTTGATCGACACCGTGCGCCCGCGCAGCCCTCGCGCCCGCAACGTCGCCGCCGAGCGCTCCGACAGCCGCAGCAACTCCCGGCGCAGCAGCTCCCGGTCGAAGTGGTCGACCTCGAACGTCTCCTCCGCGCCGATCGACTTCTCCCGCGTGGACGGCACCACCGGCCGGTCGTCGTGCCCCTGCGCCAACGCGTGCAGGTGCTCGGCCAACGCCACCCCGATCAGCCTGCGCAGGCGCGGCAGCGGCGTCGCCGCCACGTCCGCCACCGTCTCCAGGCCCACCCGGTCCAGGTGCTCGGCCGTCCGCTGGCCCACGCCCCACAGCGCCGACACCGGCAACGGGTGCAGGAACGACAGCACCTCGTCGCGCGGCACGACCATCAGCCCGTCCGGCTTGCACATCCCGGACGCGAGCTTGGCCAGGAACTTCGTCGGCGCCGCGCCCACGGAGCAGGTGATCCCGTGCGCCTGCTCCACCTGCTCCCGGATCAGGTTCGCGATCTGCGCCGGGGTGCGGCGCATCCGCTTCAACGCGCCGCTGACGTCCAGGAAAGCCTCGTCCAGGCTCAACGGCTCCACCAGCGGGGTGATGTCGCGGAAGATCGCCATCACCCCGCGCGAGACCTCCTGGTAGCGGGTGAAGTTCGGCGACACGAACACCGCGTGCGGCGCGAGCCTGCGCGCGTGCGAGGTCGGCATGGCGGAGCGCACGCCGAACTCGCGGGCGATGTAGTTGGCCGACGCGACCACGCCCCGGTTCGCCGTGCCACCCACCACCACGGGCTTGCGCGCCAACTCCGGCCGGTCGCGGATCTCGACCGACGCGTAGAAGGCGTCCATGTCCACGTGCAGCATCGTGCAGCCGGTGTCGTCCGGCCAGACGTCGCCACGGGCGCGGAAGCGATCGACCAGACCGCGCGGCAGGTTGGCGCTACGGCCCACGACCACCCCCGTCCAGAGCCGAACACCCGTTCGAGACTCTACTCCAAGCGGTAGGCCCGCTGCGCGTTCTCCCACCCGATCAGGTGAGCGATCCGTTCCGCGTCCGCCTGGGCCAGAGCATGCTCCCGCAGGCCCGCCGCCAGGAAGTCCGAGAGCGCCCGGCGGAAGAACACCGCGCCGAGGTAGTACACCTCGGCCAGCGCGAACGCGTCGGTGGAGAACAGGAACTTCCCGAACGGCACGATCTCCAGCGCCTCGGTCAGCACCCGGCGCGCCTGGTGCGCCACCGCGTGCGTGGCCAGGCCCACGTCCACGAACACGTGCGGGAACACCTGCGCCAGGTACCCGGCGTTGCGGTGGAACGGGTAGTTGTGCAGCAGCATGATCGGCACGCCGAGCGGCGCCGTGGCCCGCAGCAGGTCCGTGAGCAGCAACGGGTCGCACTTGTGCAGCGACAGGTCCGCGTCGCCGAAGCCGACGTGGAACTGCACGGGCAGCCCGCGGTCCAGCGCCTCCCACACCAGGAACCGGCTGATCACCTCGTCCGCGCACCGGGTCGAACCGGAGGTCAGCCACTGGTCGGCCGCCGCTACGACCTCGGCGTCCGAGGGTCGTGCCGGGTCCAGTTCCAGCCCCACCCGGTAGGCCGCGATCGACTTCGCCGCGACCGCCGACGAGGAGTCCAACGCCTCCCGCACCCGTGCCGGGAACCCGGTGGCGCCCTCGGGCACCACGTCCTCCGCCAACCGCTCCAGCCGCAGCACGAGATGTTCACGCGAACCGGTGAACGTGCCCGGCCCCGCGAAGCCCTCCGGCCACGTGCCGCGGTCCACCAGGAACGTCGAGATCTCCGCCGCCGACACCAACGTCCGGTTCACCTCGGCCGCACCGAGCGAGCGCCGCCTCGCGACGTACTCCTCGGCCGGCGCGAGGGGCGGCAGATCCAGCAAAGGCGCACACCAGCGCCGTACCGCGAGCCCCAACGACGAGTCGAACAACGACGTGCCCAAGGGCGACCGGGACTCCGCCTCGGTCAGGTTCGACTCGAAGCCGTCCCGGTCCAGGTCGGTGCCCAGCACACCGTGGCAGTGGTGGTCCACGAGGCGCAGCGACGCCACACAAGGCAGCAACTGGTCCACTTGTTGAACAGTAGTGACCTGGTGTAGCCACGCCAGATGGACACAGCCGAGCGGGAGCACCGGCGCGCGCTCGCGGCCGAACTGGTGGACGACCTGCTGGAGCAGGACGTGGTGGCGGTCGCGTTGACCTGGGTCGACCACAGCGGCATCACGAGGGTGAAGTCCGTGCCGCTCGCGGGGCTGCCCAGAGCCGCCGCGGACGGCGTCGGCGCGTCGCCGGTGTTCGACGCGTTCCTGCTGGACGACACGATCGTCACCGGGCGGCACGCGGGCGGTCCCGTCGGCGACCTGCGGTTGCGCCCGGACCTGGACCGGCTCACCGTGCTCGCGGGCCAGCCGGGCTGGGCGTGGGCACCGGCCGACCGCTTCGACCAGCACGGCGAGCCGCACCCGCAGGACGAGCGCGGCCTGGCGCGGGCGGTGGCCGACCGGCTCACCGTGCACGGCTACGAGGTCCAAGCGGGCTTCGAGGTGGAGTGGGTCGTCGGCCAGGGCGACACCGACGAGTTCCGGTCCGCCACCACCGGGCCCGCGTACGGCCACGCGCGCCAGGTCGAGCTGTCGGACTACGCGGCTGACCTGCTGGCGGCGTTGGCCGAGCAGGACGTCGAGGTGCTGCAGTTCCACCCCGAGTACGCCCCGGGCCAGTTCGAGCTGTCCACCACACCCGAGGACCCGGTGCACGCGGCGGACACGTCGGTGCTGGTCAGGGAGACGGTCCGGGCCATCACGCTGCGGCACGGCATGCGCGCGTCGTTCTCGCCGAAGGTCACCGCCGACGGCGTGGGCAACGGCGGCCACCTGCACCTGAGCCTGTGGCGCGACGGCCGCAACCTGTTCGACGGTGGTGAGGGCTGGTTCGGGTTGACCGACGACGCCGAGGCGTTCGCCGCGGGTGTGCTGCGGCGGCTGCCCGCGCTGTGCGCGATCGGTGTCCCGTCGGTGGCGGGTTACCTGCGGCTGGTGCCGCGGAGCTGGGCGGGCGCGTTCGCCGTGTGGGGCCTGGAGAACCGGGAGGCGGCGCTGCGCCTGGTCACGGGTCGTGACCTGGAGGTCAAGTGCTACGACCTGGCGGCGAACCCGTACCTCGTGGTGGCGGCCACGATGGCGGCGGGGCTGGCCGGGATCGTGGACCGGGCGCGGCTGCCCGAGCCGGTCGGCGTCGACCCGGCCGGTCTGCCGGACGCCGAGCGCCTGCCGACGTGCCTGGAGGAGGCCGTGGCGGCGTTCGAGGCGGACGAGGTGCTGACCGAGGCGTTCGGCGCGGAGTTCGCCGCGACCATCGTCGACGTGCGGCGCGGCGAGATCGCCCGGTTCGCCGACTGCTCACCGGAGGAGATCGCCGCGCTGACCCGCTGGCGGCACTGAGCCACCGCCCGGGAACCGTCACCCGCCGTGCCGGACCTCGTCCAACGCCTTGCGCAACCGGGTCAGGGCGCGGTGCTGGGCGACGCGCACCGCGCCGGGCGTCGACCCGACCGCCACCGCGGTCTCCTCGGCGGACAGGCCGAGGACGACGCGCAGCACCAGGATCTCCCGCTGCCGGTCCGGCAGGACGTCGAGCAGCCGCCCCATCCGCTCGGACAGCTCACCCTGCAACGCCCGCAGCTCGGGTCCCGGCTCGACGCCCGCGCTGTCGGGCAGCTCCGGCACGGACTCGGCCCGGTTGCGCGCCGCCGCGCGGTGCGCGTCGGCGACCTTGTGCGCCGCGATCCCGTACACGAACGCCAGGAACGGCCTGCCCTGCTCCCGGTAGTTGGGCAGCGCCTTCAGCACGGCCAGGCAGACCTCCTGGGCCACGTCCTCCGCCGACGCCGACGACCGCTGGCCGTGCCCGACCCTGGCCCGGCAGTACTTCACGATCGCGGGCCTGATCTCGGCCAGCAACGCCTCGGTCGACCGCCGGTCACCGCGGACCGCCCCTTCGACGTACGACTCCACCCCTCCTTCCCCTCGTGCCGGTGAGGAGGACGCCACGTCCTCGCACTGCACGGACACCAACGACCTCCCCGCATCACCGCGAACTCGCGGCACACCCGAAAACCCAACCGCCACTGCTGTCATCACGAGCTCCTCGGCGTCCGCGCGCTGGACGACCATCGGGGGCACATGCGAACGCGACGCCGGTCCCACGCGGGGATGACGCGACTCACAGAAAGTTACCCTGAATGGCGGCGTTTGGACACCGATCGGACTAATAAACCGGCCCTATCGATTGCGCTGGGTAACCAACGGCCGTTCCAGCTCGCGTCGGAGCCGAGTCAGCGCCCGGTGCTGCGCGACGCGGACGGCGCCGGGCGTGGCATCGACGGCGTCGGCGGTCTGGTCGGCGCTCAGCCCGACCACGACTCGCAGCACCAGGATCTCCCGCTGCTTGTCCGGCAGCAGCCGCAGCAGCTCGCCGATCCGCCGCGACAGCTCCACCCGCAACGCCGACTGCTCGGGGCCGACGTGCTCGTCGTCCGGCGCGTCGGGCAGCTCCGGCACCGGCTCGGCGCGGTTGCGCAACGCCGCACGGTGCGCGTCGGCGACCTTGTGCGCCGCGATCCCGTACACGAACGCCAGGAACGGCCGACCGTGGTCCTGGTACGTCGGCAAGGCGGTCAACAGCGCCAGGCACACTTCCTGCGCCACGTCGTCGGCCGACGCGGACGACCGCTCCCGCCTGCCCACGCGGGCGCGGCAGTAGCGCACCACCAGCGGGCGGACGGCGGCCAGCAGCGACGCGACGGCCCGGCGGTCACCGGCGACGGCGGCGCGCACGTGGTCGTCCAGCTCCTCGGGCGCGAGCGCGGCCATCAGCCGGCCCCGGCTAAGTGCGGGTCTCCCATGGCGAGTCCTCTGCGGTAGGCGGCGGAGGACTCCGTTCTACCGCACTCAGGCGGGCTTTCGGCCCAGGACGTGCAACCGGGCGGCCACATCGCGCAGCGGCGAGCGGGTGGACGCGGCCAGCTCCAGCTCGGCCAACGCCTCCGCGGCACCCGGGCTGCTCTCCAACACCGAGCCCGGCACCAGGTCCGACACCACGCCGTGACCCTGGACCGCCTCCACCTTCAGCCCCGCGGCCAGCACCAGCGCCTCCAGCCCGACCACGTCGAACCGGCGCAGCAGCGGGTCGCGGGTGTCGGTGAGCTGACCGGCCTCGTCGTCCAGCAGCCGGCGCGCGTCGACCAGCCGACCGGCGATCGCCCGGTGCAGCACGGCCGCGTACCGGTTCGCCACCAGCAGCGACACGGCGCCGCCCGGGGTCGCGGCGGCGGCCAGCGCGGCCAGCGCGGCACCGGCGTCGTCCACGACCTCCAGCAGCCCGTGCCCCAGCACGAGGTCCGCCGAACCGTCCCGGTCCAACGCGTCGGTGTCGCCCTGGATCGCGGTGACCCGGTCCAGCACGCCCTCGTCGGCCGCACGGCGGTGCAACGTCGCCAGCGCGTCCGGGCTCGGGTCGATCACGGTCACCGAGCACCCGGCCACGGCCAGCGGCACGGCCCACACGCCGCTGCCACCGCCGACGTCGAGCACGCGCGGCGGTTCACCGCCCCGGCGGTCGCGCGCGGCGGCCAGCTCGGCGTCGAGCACCCTGTGTACGGCGTCCGGTCGCATGGACGTAGAGCGTAAGGGCCGTAGGCTGCACTACGTGCATACGGTGGCGGTGCTCAGCCTCAAGGGTGGCGTTGGTAAGACGACGGTCGCGCTCGGTCTGGCGTCGGCGGCGCTGCGACGCGGTGTCCGCACGCTGGTCATCGACCTCGATCCGCAGTGCAACGCCACTTCCACGCTCGAACCCGACGACACCGAGGCCAGCATCTACGACGTGCTGCAGGATCCGAGCCGCGACACGCTGGACAAGGCGATCGCGCCCAGCGCGTGGGGCGACGGCGTGGACGTGCTGGCCGGTTCGGAGGACGCGGAGTCGCTGAACCACCCCGACCCGGGCGAGACGCGGCTGGGCAGGCTGCGCGAGGCGTTGCGGCTGTTGCAGGACGACGAGGAGCCCTACCAGCTGGTGCTGCTGGACTGCCCGCCGTCGCTGGGTCAGCTGACCCGGTCGGCGCTGGTCGCGGCGGACCGCGCGCTGCTGGTGACCGAGCCCACGATGTTCGCGGTCGCGGGTGTGCAGCGGGCGTTCGAGGCGGTGCAGGCCGAGCGTGAGCACAACGAGGACCTGCAGCCGTTGGGCGTGGTGGTGAACCGGGTGCGGCCGAGGTCGCACGAGCACCAGTTCCGCATCGACGAGCTGCGCGACATCTTCGGCCCGCTGGTGATGCCGGTGGCGTTGCCGGACCGGCTCGCGGTGCAGCAGGCGCAGGGCGCGTGCATGCCGATCCACGAGTGGGGCACGCCGGGCGCGCGCGAGGTGGCGTTGGCGTTCAACCTGCTGCTGGCGCGGATACTGCGGATCAGCCGGAGCAGACGCCGGGCCGTGCACCACGACTTCGACGACGAGGAGATCGGGGAAGCGGTGGACGCGTGAGCGGGCTCCGTGCCCGAGGGTGACACCGTCTTCCTGGCCGGGCACCGCCTGAACGAGGCGCTGGCCGGTCGCAGGCTCGTGCGCGGCGAGATCCGCCATCCCAAGTGGGCCACCGCCGACCTGAGCGGGCGGGACGTGCTCGCGGTGCGTTCGGTCGGCAAGCACCTGTTCACCCGGTTCTCCGGTGACCTGAGCCTGCACAGCCACTTCCGGATGGACGGCGCGTGGCACCTCTACCGGCCCGGCGAGCGCTGGAAGCGGCCCGGGCACCAGGTGCGGGCGCTGCTGGAGGTGCCGGACCGGGTGGCGGTGGGGTTCGCGCTGCACGACCTGGAACTGCTGCCGACCGACCAGGAGTCGCGGCTGGTCGGGCACCTGGGGCCGGACCTGCTGGGCGACTGGGACGACTCCCGGGCCGCCGAGGCGGTCGCGCGGCTGGTCGCGGACCCGGGCCGGGAGCTGGGGCTTGCCCTGCTGGACCAGCGCGTGATGGCCGGTGTGGGGAACCTCTACAAGGCCGAGGTGTGCTTCCTGCTCGGCGTCTCGCCGTGGAGCCCGGTGTCGGCCGTTGATCCGGCGGAGGCGGTGCGGCTGGCCCGCAAGCTGCTGCTGGCCAACGCGTGGCGCCCGGAGCAGAACACCACCGGCCTGATGGGGCGTGGCCGGCAGCACTGGGTGTTCGAACGGGGCGGCAAGCCGTGCCTGCGCTGCGGGACGAGGGTGCGCGTCGGCGGGCAGGGCGCGGGCGTGCTGGAGCGTCCCGCGTACTGGTGCCCGCGCTGCCAGCCAGGGCCGATCGCTTAGGGTTACCGCCGTGGTCTACAAGAGCGTGGTGCGCAAGGCGTTGTTCCGGATGCACGGCGGGGACGCGGAGCGGGTCCACGAGACCACCCTCGGCGCGCTGGAGAGGCTGAACCCGGCGGCGAAGCTGGTGAAGCGCAGGCCCGCCGGTGAGCGCACGGTCTTCGGCGTGCGGTTCCCCAACCCGGTCGGCCTGGCCGCTGGCCTGGACAAGAACGGCCGGGCACTGCACGCGTGGGGCGCGCTCGGGTTCGGGTTCGTCGAGGTCGGCACGGTCACCCGGCACGCGCAGCCGGGCAACCCGAAGCCGCGGCTGTTCCGGCTGCGCGACAGCGAGGCGATCATCAACCGGATGGGCTTCAACAACGACGGCGCGCTGGAGCTGGCCAACCGGCTCGACCGCCTCGGCCCGCTGTCCGTACCGCTGGGCATCAGCTTGGGCAAGTCCAAGGTCACGCCGGTCGAGGAGGCGGTGGAGGACTACCGGACCTCGCTGCGCGCGCTCTACCGGCACGGCGACTACTTCGCGATCAACATCAGCTCGCCGAACACGCCCGGCCTGCGCAGCCTGCAGGACCGCGGCGCGCTGACCGAACTGCTGTCCGCCCTCAACGCCACGGCGAGCGACCTGGCCGGCTCGAAGCCGCGCAAGCCCATCCTGGTCAAGATCGCCCCGGACCTCACCGAGCCCGCCATCGCCGAGCTGCTGGAGGTGTGCGCGGAGCACGAGGTCAGCGGCCTGATCGCGACGAACACCACGTTGTCGCGCGACGGGCTGGCCCCGGCCGACCAGCGGCTGGCGCACGAGGCGGGCGGGTTGAGCGGCCAGCCGCTGGCGGAACGGGCGCGCGAGGTGGTGTGGTTCGTCAGCCGGGAGACCGACGGCAAGCTGCCGATCATCGGAGTCGGCGGCATCGCGAGCCCGGACGACGCCAAGCGGATGCTGGACGCCGGCGCGAGCCTGATCCAGCTCTACACGGGGTTCATCTACGCGGGACCGGGCCTGGTGGCCAGGATCAACCGGGCGTTGCGCTAGAGGTTGCGGGCCGCGCGCAGCCAGCGCAGGAGCGGGTGCAGGATCACCACCAGCAGCGAGCCCCACACCAGGCCGCCCAGCTCCATGTCACCCAGCTCCAACGTCAGGTCGCCCACCCCGGCGACCAGGGCGGTGCCGCCGACCAGCGCGTTGCCCGGGTTGGTCAGGTCGACCCGGTTCTCCATCCACACCCGCACGCCGACCAGGCTGATCAGGCCGAGCAGCACGAGCGTGGCGCCGCCGACCACGCCCGCCGGGATGGTCGCGAGCACGGCGGTGACCTTCGGTGAGAACGACATCAGCACGGCGGCCACCCCGGTCACCGCGTACGCGGCGGTGGAGAAGACCTTGGTCACGCCCATGACGCCGATGTTCTCGGAGTACGTGGTGGTGCCCGACCCGCCGCCGAGCCCGGCCAGCGCGGTGGACACGCCGTTGGCGATGATCGAGTCGCCGACGTTGCCGTCGAGGTTGCGGCCGGTCAGGGCGCCGATCGCCTTGACGTGGCCGACGTTCTCCGCGACCAGCACGATCACCACCGGCAGCACCAGCAGCGTGACCGTCGGCCGCAGCTCCGGCGCGTGGAACTCGGGCAGCCCGAACCACGCGGCACGCCCCACCGCGGCCGTGTCGACCAGGTCGAGCCAGAAGCCGAGCGCCCACCCGGCGACCACGCCGATGAGCACGGAGAAGCGGAACGACAGGCCGCGGCCGAGCACGCCGCACAGCAGGATGATCCCCATCGTCACCACGGCGGGCAGCGGCTGCTGCGCGAACGAGTCGGTGGCCCGGTGCGACAGGTTGAGGCCGATCAGCACGACCACCGCGCCGGTCACCACCGGCGGCATCACGGCCTCCAGCAGCCGCACGCCCAGCGCCTTCACCGCGACCCCGATGATGATCACCAGCAGGCCGGCCGCGAGCACGCCGCCGAGCTGCGCGGCGATGCCCTCGTCGCGGGCGGCCGACAGCGGCGCGATGAACGCGAACGACGCGCCGAGGTAGCTGGGCACGCGGTTGCGGGTGATCAGCAGGAACAGCAACGTGCCGACACCGGAGAACAGCAGCGTGGTGCTGACCGGGAGACCTGTGGTGGCGGGGACGAGGATCGTGGCGCCTGCCATGGCGACCAGGTGCTGGGCGCCGAAACCGATGGTGCGCGGCCAGCTCAGCCGCTCCTGCGGCGCGATGGCGTCACCATCGGTGGGGCGGCCATCCCCGCGCACGGTCCACAACGCCACTCAATGACCTCCCCGGCGACCAGGACGGACCACGCTGTCCGACCCAGATCCTGCCACGCCAAGTAGTGGCCGCGGCTATATAACGGTCTGATAATCACACGATCGCAGCAGCGTACGCCACTGCGGCTGCGAGTTCAGCCCAACTCCGCTACGCAACGTGACGTAATCTCGGTTCGTGCAGATGGCCGCCGAGACGGCTGCGGAGATCCGCAGCGGGCGTCAGCGCGACAGTTCGCGCAACGCCGAGGCGAGGCCCGCCAGGTGGTCCGTCGCGTCACCCAGCACCTGCCGGGGGTTGGACGCGGTGCTCTCGGCGAGCACCCGACCCGCCGCGGCGACCAGGCCGCAGTAGCCGTCCACGCCCTCGTCCAGCTGCGCTCGCAGTCTTCGCACCCCTTCGACCAGCGGGGCGCGGTCCAGCGGCGGGGCGGTGTCGCGCGCCCGTTCGACGGCCTGCAGCTGCTGTGACACGGCCCGGATCGCGGACGCGGCCTCGGCGCCGGTGGCGCGGGCCTGCTCGACCGAGTCGGTGGGGATCGACGTCAACGCCGCCGAGTCGAGCTGGTGCAGCAGCTCCCGCAACGTGTCCTCGGCGTCTTCGAGCCGTTCCATCGGCTGACGCGCCACCGAGGACCGGGCGGGCAGCGGCGTGCGCACCGGCGCGGCCTGCAACTGCCGCCGTTCGGCGTCGATGCCCCTCATCCTGATGTTCGTGCGCACGGCCAGCACGGACGAGCCGGCGAAGCCGAGGGCGGCGACGACACCGACCGTGGGACCGATCACGCCCAGGATGGCGAGCGTGCCGACGGTCGTGAGCAGGGCCAGCACGATCAGCCAGAAGGTGAGCACGCGGCTCGATCGGCGATAGCGCCGATCGAGCTTCGCGCGCGGGTCGTTCCAGGCGGCGTACCGCCGTTTCACCTGGTCCGCGAGTTGCCCTTGGAGCTGGCCGCCGACGATCTGGGCGATCTCGCCGGCCACCTTCCTCGGTTCCATCGCGGACACCACCCTCTCAGCCCTGGCTCGCCGGCGGGTTCTGCTGCATCTGCTGGGTCGGCTGCGCCTGCGCCTGCTGCACCCGCTGCTGGATCTCCTGCTGGATGCTCGCGCTCGCACTGGCCGGCTGACCGCTCGTCACCTCACCGGCGACCTTGCCGCCCGCCATCGAGGCCCGGATCTGCTCCAACCGCGACTGGCCCGCCATCTCGGTGGTCGACTGCTGGACCTCCAGCATCCGGCCCTGCACCGAGTTCTGCGCCAGCTCCGCGGAACCGAGCGCGGTGGTGTACCGCTTCTCGATCTTGTCGCGGACCTCCTCCAGCGACGGCGTGTTGCCCGGCGCGGCCAGCTCGGTCATCTGGCGCAGCGAGTGCGAGACCTGCTCCTGCATCTTCGCCTGCTCGAGCTGGCTGAGCAGCTTGGTGCGCTCGGCGAGCTTGTTCTGCAGGACCATCGCGTTGCGCTCGACCGCCTGCTTGGCCTGCGTCGCCGCCTGCAACGCCTGGTCGTGCAGCGTCTTGAGGTCCTCGATGCTCTGCTCCGCGGTCACCAACTGGGTGGCGAAGCCCTGCGCGGCGTTCTCGAACTGCGTCGCCCGCTGCTCGTCACCCTTGGCGCGCGCCTCGTCGGCGAGCACGAGCGCCTGGCGTGCGGATGCCTGGAGCTTCTCCACTTCGCCGAGCTGGCGGTTGAGCTTCATCTCGAGCTGGCGCTGGTTGCCGATCACCGCGGCGGCCTGCTGGGACAGCGCCTGGTGCTGCCGCTGCGCCTCCTCGATGGCCTGCTGGATCTGCACCTTCGGGTCGGCGTGCTCGTCGATCTTGGACGAAAAAGCCGCCATGAAGTACTTCCATGCCTTCACGAAAGGGTTGGCCATCTCCTACGCCTGCCTTCTCCGCACTTCCCTGGCTCGCGCTCGTGATTGGCAACGACCCGGTGCCGGTGTTGGTTCCATCGTGTCAGTTGTCCCGCGCTGCTTCCACCGACCTGGGGAGATATCCGGGATCACCCTGAGTCACCCCCAGACTTTCGTCGGCATGGTCATCCTGCCCGCCCGCGATCGGGGGCACGCGGCGACCCCGTGGGGCGTTTGCCAAGTCGTTGCAAGCGCCGAAAGCCGAGCCGGTCGGACCGGCTCGGCTCTGGCACGTGTGCGCTGGGGTTACGCCGCCACCACCGCGTTGCGCGGCTTGCTGATCGAGGTCGACAGCCGGTGCGTCAGCATCGGCTGCAGCCGCAGGTCGGACAGGTCGTTGCCGATCACCGCGGGCACCATGGTGCCGCCTTCCAGACCCGCCGACGCGGACGCGGGCGCCCGTTCGGTGAGCTCGGCGGGGGTCGGCACGGGCTGCGTCACGGCGCCGATGTCCGAGGCGACCAGGTGCAGCAACTCCGACAGGGGCAGGTCCAACGCCTCGCAGATCGCGGCCAACAGCTCGCTGGACGCCTCCTTGCGGCCACGCTCCACCTCGGAGAGGTACCCCAGGCTGACGCGGGCGGTCCTGGAGACCTCGCGCAGCGTGCGGCGTTGGGTGGTGCGGGCATGGCGGAGCCGATCACCGATCGCCTCGCGTAGCAGCACGGTCATCGCGCGCCTCCTTCCGGCCGGCCGTGCCACCACGTTACCGACCCGTCCCGTCGACGGGCAGTGACTTCCCGACACGTCCGCCGAGGGCGAACGAGTGAACTCGTCGGTAAGTTCCCGCGTGCGCGTCCGGACGTGACGGGGAACTCGCTGCTCACATCACTCGACGGGGATCTTGAGGTGGTCGCGCAGGAGGTTCAGCACCGCCGTTGTCGATCTCTTGCGGACTTCGTCACGGTCACCACCGAGAGTGAGCGTTGCGACGGTCGACCCGGACGGACCGGACAAACCGATGTGGACGGTGCCGGGCGGGACGCCGTCCTGCGGGTCGGGGCCGGCCACGCCGGTCAGCCCGAGGCCCCACGTCGCACCGCAGCGCTCGCGTGCGCCCTCCGCGAGCTGTCGGGCCACTTCGGGGTGCACGGCGCCGTGCTCGGCCAGCAGCGCCGCGTCCACGCCCGCGAGGGTGTGCTTCAGGTCCGTGGCGTAGACCACCAGGCCGCCGCGCACCACGGCGCTGGAACCGGGCACGGAGGTCAGCTCGGCGATCACCAGGCCCGCGGTCAGGGACTCGGCCGTAGCGACCGTCTCACCGCGTGCCCTGAGGGCTTGGACGACGTCCTGAGCGCTCATGCGGCCTTGAGCGTTCACGCGCCCGCCACCGCGCGCTTGCCCCTGGCCCGCAGCCGGAAGGCGCGGATGACGTAGTCGACGCCCGTGACGACGGTCAGCACCACGGCCGCGCCCATCGTGGCCACCGACACCACGTCCAGCCAGGACGGCAGCGGCAGCACGTACAGGCCGATGGCGACGATCTGCACGAGCGTCTTGGCCTTGCCGCCGCGGCTGGCCGGGATCACGCCGTGCCGGATGACCCAGAAGCGCAGCAGCGTCACGCCCAGCTCACGGGCCGCGATGACGATCGTCACCCACCACGGCAGCTCGCCGAGCAGGCTCAGGCCCACCAGCGCGGCACCGGTCAGCGCCTTGTCCGCGATCGGGTCGGCGATCTTGCCGAAGTCGGTGATCAGCCCGTGCTTGCGGGCCAGGTTGCCGTCCACGTGGTCGGTGACCGACGCCACCGCGAACACGCCGAACGCGGCCAGCCGCCACCACGGCTGGCGGCCGTCCTCGGCGAACAGCAGGTAGAGGAACACCGGCACGAGCACCAGCCGGGACATCGTCAGCACGTTGGCGATGTTCAGCACCGGCACGCGCGCGGGTTCGGTCACCTCGGGAGCACCTCGATCGCGGAGACGACCAGGTCGACGCCCTCGGACTCGTCGACCCGGCAGCGGACCAGGTCGCCGACCTTCAGGCCGTCGGCGTTGGTGATGACGCACTCGCCGTCGACCTCGGGCGCCTGGTGGGCGGCACGGCCGACGCAGTCGTTCTCGTCGTCTTCCTCGGTCTCGACCAGGACGACGACCTCCTCGCCCACGCGCTCCTCGGCGCGCTGGGACGTGAGCTCCTCGACCAGGTTGGAGATGCGGGCGACGCGCTCGGCGATGGTGTCGGCGTCCAGCTTGTCCGGCAGGCCCTCGGCCTCGGTGCCGTCCTCGTCGGAGTAGCCGAACACGCCGACCGCGTCCAGCCGGGCGGCGGTGAGGAAGCGCTCCAGCTCGGCCACGTCGTCCTCGGTCTCGCCGGGGAAGCCGACGATGACGTTGCTGCGGATGCCCGCGCGCGGCGCGAGGGAGCGGATCTGCTCGACCAGGCCCAGGAACGACTCCGTGGAGCCGAACCGGCGCATCCGGCGCAGCACGGGCTCGCTGGAGTGCTGGAAGGACATGTCGAAGTAGTCGGCGACGCCGTCGGTGGTGGCGATGGCCTTGACCAGGGTGGGCTTGGTCTCGGCGGGCTGCAGGTAGGAGACGCGGACGCGGTCGATGCCGGGCACCTTCGCCAGCCGCTGGAGCAGCAGCTCCAGGCCGCCCAGCTCGCGCGGCAGGTCCTTGGCGTAGGAGGTCGAGTTCTCGGAGACCAGGAACACCTCGCGGACGCCCTGCTCGGCCAGCCACATCGCCTCGGCCACCACCTCGTCCGGGTGGCGGGACACGAACGCGCCGCGGAACGACGGGATCGCGCAGAACGAGCAGCGGCGGTCGCAGCCGGAGGCGATCTTCAGCGGTGCGACGGGCGTGTCCGCCAGGCGGGTGCGCAGCACGCGCGGGCCCCAGCCGTGCCCCGGGACCTGCACCTCTTCGGCCACCTTGGGCCGCTGCACGGGCGTGAGCGGCAGGAGGGTGCGCCGGTCGACCGGCTTGTGGGACTCGATGCTCTGACCTGCCAGGACGTCGTCCAGGCGGGCGGCGAGGTCGGTGTAGTGGTCGAACCCCAGCACGGCGTTCGCCTCCGGGAGGCTGTCGGCCAGCTCGGCACCGTACCGCTCGGCCATGCACCCGACCGCGACCACCTTCGCGCCGCTGTCGGCGGCGGCGAGGAGCGTGTCCACGGAATCCTTCTTGGCGGACTCGACGAAACCGCACGTGTTGACCACGACCACGTCGGCCTCGTCGTCGACCAGCTCCCACCCGCCCGCCGTGAGGCGGCCGGCGAGCTCTTCGGAGTCGACTTCGTTGCGGGCGCACCCGAGGGTCAGCATGGCGACGCGCTTGGACGTGGAGGGGGAAGACACGGTGCTCAGCGTAACCGGCGCTGCCCCTTCTCCTGTCCGCCCGTGCGCCGTCCGCGTGGTGGGCGACCGGCCGGGCGATGACACGGCTCACCTGAGCGTTCGTCGCGGAAGGGCTGGGCATAGCGTTTGCACCGTGAACGACTCGATCAACGTGCGTCGCGCCCGCACCGGCGACGTTCGGGCGATGAAGGCCCTCATCGACGCCTACGCCGGCAAGGTGCTGCTCGCCAAGCCGCTCGTCACGCTGTTCGAGGACATCCAGGAGTTCTGGGTCGCCGAAGAGGACGGTGTGGTGCTCGGGTGCGGTGCGCTGCACGTGCTGTGGGAGGACTTGGCCGAGATCCGGTCGGTGGCGGTGTCGCCGCACGCGTTGGGGCGGGGCATCGGGCACCGGATCGTGCACCGGTTGATCGAGACGGCCCGTGAGCTGCAGTTGGAGCGGCTGTTCGTGCTGACGTTCGAGACCGAGTTCTTCGGCAGGCACGGGTTCGTGGAGATCGACGGCACGCCGGTCTCCCCCGAGGTGTACGAGGAGATCATGCGGTCGGCCGACGAGGGTGTCGCGGAGTTCCTCGACCTCTCGTACGTGAAGCCGAACACGCTGGGCAACTCGCGCATGCTGCTGCACCTGTAACTCTTCGAGTGAAAACTCGAAGAGTGTTGACTCAGTGAACTCAGAACCGCCAAGATCGGCGACGTGGAGCAGTTGACGGTCGACGAGCTGGCGGTCCGGGTCGGCCTGCCCGGCAGCACCATCCGCATGTACCAGACCAAGGGCGTGCTGCACCCGCCCCGCCGGCAGGGCCGGGTCGCCTACTACGACGCCTCCCATCTGGAACGCCTCACGCTCGTCCAACGCCTGCAGTCGCGCGGCTTCTCGCTGCCCGCCATCGCCGAACTGGTGAAGGCGCGCGAGAAGGGCGCGAGCGTCGCGGCGGTGCTGGGCGTCGGCGAGGCGGAAGGCCCGGACGACTGGGTCCGGATCAAGGTCCGCGACATCAGCCACCTGGTCCCGCTCGGCGACATCCGGCCGCGCGTCCTGCGCCGCGCCGTGCAGCTCGGCCTGGTCCGCTGGCGCCGCGGCTGGCCGCACGTCCGCCGCTGGGCGCTGGAGGCGGGCAACCGGCTCGCCACGCTGTCCGTCCCGAGCGAGGACGTGCTGGACAAGTTCGCGAACCTGCGCACGGCCACCGACGGGATCGCGGCCGACTTCGTGGAGGTCTTCGAGCGCAGGCTGTGGCCGCAACTGGCGGACAACGCCGACCAGGAAGACCAACTGGACCGGATGCGCGCCCTGCTCGTGGAGCTGACCTACACGGCCGAGACGGTGGTCATCGGCACGTTGCGCGAGTCCATCCGCGAGGCCGCCGAGGAGTTCGCCCGCCGCCACCAACTGCTGCCCAGCGACGACTTCCAGCCCGCCTGGGTGGAGGAACCCGTGCCCATCGCGGAACGTCTCATCGAGACCGATGAGGACGACGAGTTCCCCGACGAGCCGACGATCCAGCGGTTCCTCGACCGGGGTGACGACCACGACGAGCCGATCAGGTGACCGCGGTCGTGCCCGACCCGGCCCGGGCGTCCGGGTGCCCGTGCCGGGCGCAAGCGCTTGCCGAAGCGGCTTGGACCAGTTCACCACCTACGCACGGAGGGCGGAGGCGTGATCGCACTCATCGGAGCACTGGTAGGTCTGCGCGCGGGGTACCGGTACGACCGCTCGATCGGCAGGCACCCGTTGCGATCGGGGGTGAAGCGGCTGGTGTTCTGGGTGCTGTTGTTCGTCGCCGAGTGCCTCGTGGTGCCGCAACTGGCCGTGGCGGTCGGCCCGGTGGTCGTCGTGGTGGTGTTCGCGTACGTGATGGCGATCGGTCTGGCCGGGCCGTGGGTTTCGGAGTACTACCGCAGGCGTGCGGCCTGATCACGCCCACGGACTGGCTGCGGCTGCGCGAAGTCCCGGCCGCCGACGCCGGACCGGTGGCGGGGTCGGCGCCCGGCTGAACAGACGAGCCGGTGTTGGTCGGGTACGGGCAGTGCGGCGGGTGGTTCAGCCTCCTCAAGAGAGGCGAAGCGGCACAGTCGGTCTGCCTCCGAATGGCACAGCGGATGCCTGCCGGGCGGTGCGGCGGACGCCGATCTGTTGGCGTTGCTGGGATTACGAGGTCAACCGGTCCGGCCCGCGGCCGGGATCGCGTGCGGGACAACGTTCACCCGTCGTTGACGCGGTATGAGCCGATCGGGGCTGTTGTGCGTTGATCTCCGGCCGGTAAAAACCCCTCAAGCCCGAAAACCGAGGGGAACAACAGTGCTCGTGAAATCCCTGCGCAACGCTTTCGCCGTCGTGGTCGCCTCGCTCGCCCTGGTGGCCGGCGCCGGTGCCGGTGTCGGCCAGGCGGCCATCAACGCGCCCGCCGTGACCGACGACTACCTGTTCACCAAGTCCCTGTCGCAGTTCAGCTCGCTGCGCGCGCAGCGGCCCTACAGCACCCAGCTCGACTGGTCGTCGGACGGCTGCTCGTGGTCGCCGGACAACCCGTTCGGCTTCAAGTTCCTGCCCGCCTGCCACCGGCACGACTTCGGTTACCGCAACTACAAGCGGCAGGGCCGGTTCAACGCGACGACCCGGCTGCGGATCGACAACAACTTCAAGTCCGACCTGTACCACCAGTGCGCGGGCAACTGGTCCTGCAACCGCACGGCCGACCTGTACTACCAGGCCGTGCGCGAGTTCGGCGCCAGCTGACCGGTCGACCGCTTCGCAGGGGCCCACGCCGATCGGCCGGGCCCCTGCGAAGTCCTCAGGTCGTGATCGAGAAGCTGTTCGACACGAAGTCCATGCCACCCGACGACGACGTGATCTCGAACCCGAACTGCACGTCGCCCACGGTCACGTCGCCGTACCACCCGCGCGCGCCGATCCACTTCAGCACCGCCAGGACGTCGACCGTGCCCGAGTTGGTGTTGCTCGTCCGCACGAACGAGAACACGGCGTTGGAGCCGTTGGAACCCCGGTACACGTCCCAGGTGTGACCCCCGACGGACACGGTGGTCTGCCTCGACCCGATGGGCCCGACCGCGCCCTGCTTGTTCATCCAGATCATGATCTCGTAAGCGTGGTTGTCGGCCCAGATGTCATAGGCCGTCGCATAGGCGCCCGACCCCGGCCGGGTCACGTTGAACGAACTCGAAAGCCTGCTCAACCCGCTCAGCTTCCGGTTCACCGCCTTCGCCGAGTGCGGGTAGGACTTCACGCCGCCGGTGTTCGGGTGGTTGGCCCACACGCCCCAGTTGCTGTAGGAGTTGGCCCAGATCCCCTGATAACCGGCGCCCGAGCCCCAGATGTTGTTGCGGACCGTGTACCCGCCGTTGGACCACGTGGCCCACTGGTCGCTGGACGACCAGGTCGCGGCGTGCGCGACACCGGTCGCTCCGAGCAGGGAACCCACCAACGCGACCGCGATCACGGCCGAGCGCATCCTGTTCATGGCGCTTCTTCCCGGGCAACGCTGCCCACTTCGGCACACCGGTGCCGAATCGCTTCGAAACGCGGTGCGCGGGATACCTGGCGACGCGGCGGTGGAGGTCCCGACTATCGCAGCACAATGCGCGCCGGGTCAACGCCCGACGTATTCGACTGATTCGACCGCACCATTCGACCGACTATTCGACAATCGCTTTGTGCGCCAACGCGGTCAGTCTTCGTCCCCGTCGTCGCCCGGCCCGGAGCCACCGCGGATCAGGTAGACGACCGAGTCCAGCTCGTCGGGCTTGATCAGCACCTCGCGGGCCTTGGAGCCCTCCGACGGGCCGACGACGCCGCGCGTCTCCAGCAGGTCCATCAGCCGACCGGCCTTGGCGAAGCCGACCCGCAGCTTGCGCTGCAGCATCGACGTCGAGCCGAACTGCGAGGTGACGATCAGCTCGGCCGCCTGGATCAGCAGCTCCAGGTCGTCGCCGATGTCGGCGTCGATCTCCTTCTTCTCGCCCGCCTTCGCCGCCGTGACGCCGTCGGTGTACTCGGGCTGCGCCTGGTCCTTGGTGAAGTTGACGATCTCGGAGATCTCGTCGTCGGCGACGTACGCGCCCTGGATGCGCACCGGCTTCGAGGCGCCCATCGGCAGGTACAGGCCGTCGCCCATGCCGATCAGCTTCTCCGCGCCCGGTTGGTCCAGGATGACCCGCGAGTCGGTCAGCGAGGACGTGGCGAACGCCAGCCGGGACGGCACGTTGGTCTTGATCAGACCGGTCACCACGTCCACCGACGGCCGCTGCGTCGCCAGCACCAGGTGGATGCCCGCCGCACGCGCCTTCTGCGTGATCCGGACGATCGCGTCCTCCACGTCGCGCGGCGCGGTCATCATCAGGTCGGCCAGCTCGTCCACGATCGCCATGATGTACGGGTACGGCCGGTAGACGCGTTCGCTCCCGGGCGGCGCGGAGATCTCGCCGGAGCGCACCTTCCGGTTGAAGTCGTCGATGTGGCGCACCCGGTTGACCTGCATGTCCTGGTAGCGCTGCTCCATCTCCTCGACCAGCCAGGCCAGCGCGGCGGCGGCCTTCTTCGGCTGGGTGATGATGGGCGTGATCAGGTGCGGGATGCCCTCGTACGGCGTCAGCTCGACCATCTTCGGGTCGATCAGGATCATCCGGACCTCGTCCGGGGTGGCGCGCGCCAGCAGGGACACCAGCATCGAGTTCACGAAGCTCGACTTGCCGGAACCCGTGGAGCCCGCGACCAGCAGGTGCGGCATCTTGGTCAGGTTCGCGGTGACGAAGTGGCCCTCGATGTCCTTGCCCAGCCCGATGACCATCGGGTGGTTGTCCTTGACCGTGGACGGCGAGCGCAGCACGTCGCCCAGCCGCACCATCTCGCGGTCGCTGTTGGGCACCTCGATGCCGACCGCGGACTTGCCCGGGATCGGCGCCAGCAGCCGCACGTTGTCCGTGGCGACCGCGTAGGCGATGTTCTTGGTCAGCGCGGTGATCTTCTCGACCTTCACGCCCGGACCGAGCTCGACCTCGTACCGGGTCACGGTCGGGCCGCGGGTGAAGCCGGTGACCTGCGCGTCAATGGAGAACTGGTCGAGCACGCCGGAGATGGCCTCGATCATCACGTCGTTGGCCTTGCTGCGGGCCTTCGGCGCGTCGCCGTCCTTGAGGATGGTGGGCGGCGGCAGCCGGTAGTCGCCCTCGACCGCGCGCACGGCGATCGCGGCGGCCTTCGAGGTCTCGGGGGTCGCCTTCGGCTTGGGGGTGGACTTGGCCGGTGGCGGCGGTGGCGGCTCCTCGTCCAGCGGCAGCTCGGGCTGCTCGTCGGGCTCTGCGGTGGCGGCGGCCTGGCGGCGGCTGCGCGACGGGCGGCGCAGCTTGGCCGGCTTCTCCTCCTCCGGCTCCGGCTCGACCTCCTCGGCGCCGAAACCGTCGAACTGGTCGGCCTTGCGGTGCAGCAGGCCGCCGAGCTTGCCGGGCACCTCGCGGATCGGCACGTGCACGAGCAGCAGCACGCCGTAGGCGAAGATCAGCACGAGCAGCGGCCCGGCGACCCAGGGCGTGAGGCCCTGGGCGAGGAACCCACCGGCGAGGAAGCCCAGCGCGCCACCGGCGTCACGGCGGGCGATCGGGTCCATCGGCAAACCGCCCACCAGGTGGAACATGCCCAGGAAGCCGACCGCGACCAGGATCGAGCCGATCACCAGCCTGGGTCGTGCCTCGGGGCTCGGGTCGGTGCGCATGAGGGTCACGCCGACCGCCAGCAGCACCACCGGCACGATCACCGCGGGGCCGCCGACGGAGCTGCGCACGGCCACGTCGACCCACTGGCCGACCGGACCGCCCGCCTGCCACCACACGCCCGCGGCGGTGATCACGGCCAGCGAGATGAGCACCAGCGCCAGGCCGTCACGGCGGTGCGCCGGGTCGAGCTCCTTGCCCCGGCCGACCGCGCGGACAACCGAGCCGACACCGCGACCGAGCAGTCCCCAGACCTTGCCGATGGAGCTGGACGACTTCTTCGCCGCCGCTCGCTTGGCGGGTGAGCGCTTGGAGGCCGGTCGGGATGCGCCGGCCCGTGGCTTCGCCCCGGAGCTGCGGGTCGTGCCCTTGCGCGAGGTTCCAGTTCGGCCGGCCATGGTGTATACCGTAGTCGCTGAGGCCCCACCAGCCCCAGTTAACAACGTTGGCCACGCCCGCCGCGAGGTCGCGTCGGTCGTTCGCGACTCATTTCCCGGCGATCACGCGGGAAATCAGGCGCGAACGATCGACTTCCAGGCGACCTCGCCCGCGACGCCGGAGGCGGCGCAATCCAGCACTGCCGTAGCCTGCCCGTCGTGTCCACACCACTGCTGTGGCGCGTGCTGACCGCCGTCGACCAAGGGTTCGTCGGTCTCAGCGGACGACTCGAAGTCACCGGCGACATCCCGGCGGACCTCAGGGGACGTCCCCTGCTGCTCGCGTCCAACCACATCGGCAACCTCGACCCGTTCGTGCTGATCGCGGCGTGCCGCCGAATCGGTGTCGCACCGCGCTTCCTGCTCGCGGGCGGGTTGCTCGACGCACCGATCATGGGACCCGCGCTGCGTGCGTCCGGCCACCTGCGCGTGGACCGCGCGGCGGCGGACGTCGGCGAGGCCTACCACCGCACCGTCGAGGCGTTGCGGCGCGGTGGCGACCCGATCGCCATGTACCCGGAGGGCCGGATCAGCCTCGACCCCGGTCTGTGGCCGGAGCGGGGCAAGACGGGTGCGGCGAGGTTGGCCCTCAGCGGCGGGATCCCGGTGGTCCCGGTGAGCCAGTGGGGCGCGCACGAGGCCGTGTACTGGGGCAACACGCGAGTCAGCGGGTGGGCCGACTTCAAGCCCTACCTCACGTCCTACCTGCGCGGGCTGCGGAAGCGGCCGACGTTCAAGGTGCACTTCGGCAAGCCCGTGGACCTGTCCGGGCTGGAGGACGGCAAGCCGGGCGACGCGCGGCGGGCGCACGAGCGGATCATGCGCGCCATCACGGCCGGCCTGGTGCCGTTGCGGATCAACGAGCCCGACCTGCCGAAGTTCCACGACCCCACACGGCCGACGACGGGGCACAGCCCGTGGCGGCCGGAGTGACGACGTGACCGGAACAGGCCAGTCCCGACGTCGGCGGCGCGGGGCGGAGCAGCCTGGTCCCGGGTGGGCAACACGGCCCACCCGGAGCAGGAGGTACGAGATGACGAACAAGGACTGGACGGTCCGCGGCAAGAACTGGGCCGCGCGCAACAAGAGCTGGTGACGGATCAGCCACCCGCGGGCACGTCGCCCGCGGGTGGCTGGTTCGCCCGCCGCCAAGCCACCGCGCACGCGAGCGAGCACAACGCGCCCGTCCCACCGGCCACGGCCGTCGCGGTCGCCGGGTCCCAGAGGTCGGCCAGCAACCCGCCGACGAACACGGTGCACCCTTGGGCCGCAACGATCCCGGACGACGCCACCCCGATGGCACGGCCGCGTTCGGCGTCGGGCGTGGCGCGGACGAACCCCGACTGCGTCTGCAACAGGTACGCCGTGGACGCCGCGCCGGACAAGCTCCACAGCACGAACGTCAGCACCAGACCGGGCCGGAAAGCGCACAGCACCAACGGAATCCCGGCGCACACCGCCAGCGCGCCCACCAGCCGGGCGCGGTGGTGCACGGGCACGTACCGGACGAACAGCCAGGCCCCGAGCACGCTGCCGAGCGGGTCGGCCGCCATCAGCACGCCCACCACCGCCGGTCCCGCACCGAGCTGGTCGGCGTACGGGACGGCCAGCGCCTCGGGCACGACGTACCAGCCGACCAGCCACGCCAACAGCACCAGCACCCGCCGTCGGGGATCGCGGGCCACCGACCTGATCACCCCGCGCACCGAACCGGCGGATTCCCGTGCGACGGCAGGCCGTGGCCGATTCCGCACACCGATCCGGATCAGGGCGGCCGACAGTAGGAACGTCACCGCGTCGGCCACCAGCGCGAGCCCCGGGCTGATCGCGGCCACCACCACCCCACCGCCCGCGAACCCCACCAGCTGCGCGGCCTGGCTGGTCATCTGCCGCACGGCCAGGCCGCGTTCGTACAGGTCACCGGACAGCACGTCGGGCAGCAACGCGCCCTGGGCGGCGGTGAACGGCGACCCCAGCAGCACCACGACCACGAGCAGCCCGCACAACGCCCACAACGGCAGCCCCGGCACCGCCATCACCGCGACCAGCACGGCCCGCGCCACGTCCGCCGTGACCATGACCGCCCGCCGCCGGTACCGGTCGGCGAGCCAGGACAGCAGGACCCCGCCGAACAACGCGGGCAGGAACGTCAACGCGTACACGCCGGCCGCCCACAACGCCGACTCCGTGCGCCCGTACACCAGGACCGCGAGCGCGACCCTTGCCAACTGGTCACCGAAGATCGAGAACAGCTCCGCTGCCCAGAGGAAGCGGAACTCCCGCAGCCGGAACACCGCGATCACGGCCGGTTCGCTGCGGTTCACCGGCCCAGCATGTCGGCAGCCCGACGTGCCGCCGCGCCGCTGTCCGCTAGCTGCCGGCCGCCCGCGCACGACGGCTGCGCGCCACGCGGCTCCTGGGCGTTCCCGCGGAAGGTGCGGGTGGGCGCCGGTGATCGCCGGCGCCCACCCGGTTCTCACGGGTTGGGCACCAGTGCCTGCCCACCGTCGCCCAGCGCGGTGACGGTGCCGAGGTCCGGGCCCTGGACGGGCCGCAGCGCGGGAATGCCGCTGGGCGGGGTGCCGAGGTCGCCGCTGGAGTTGTTGCCCCACATCCAGAGCCGACCCGAGGCGTCGAGCACCTGCCCGCCGTAGATGTGGCTGACGACGTCGACGGCGCCGGTGATGCCGACAACCCGAACCGGCACGTTCTTGACGCAGTCGAAGCAGTCGCTCCCGTCGCCGAGCGCGCCGGACGAGCCATCGCCCCACGACCACACCGTGCCGTCGTTGCGCACCGCGTAGCCGTTGTAGCTGTCACCGTCGATCTCGACCACCCCGGTCAACCCGGAGACGCGCACCGGGACCCGGGAGATGTAGTCGGTCGTGCCGTTGCCGAGGGCGCCGCTGTAGTTGTCGCCCCACGCCCACGCGGTGCCGTCCGCGGTGACGGCGAACGCGGTCGCCCCTTCCGCGGCGATCTTGACGACGCCGGTGAGCCCGCTGACCCTGGTCGGCACGCTCGACGACGCGGAGGTGGACCCGGTGCCGAGCTGGCCCCGGTGGTTCCAGCCCCAGGACCAGACCGTGCCGTCGTTGCGCAACGCGTAACCGGTTTCCCAACCGCCCGCGATGGCGGTGACACCCGTGAGCCCGGGGATCTGCCGGGGTTGCGCCGGGTGGGCGCCCACGCCGAGGCCCCGCGCGCCGGAGCCGTCGCTGCCCCAGGACCAGACCGTCCCGTCGGCCCGCAACGCGTAGTGGTTGCCGGCAAACCCGTCGGCGACCGCGACGGCCCCGGTGAGCCCGGTCACCCGCACCGGGATCGGGACGACGGCGGAGGCGTACCAGGCTTCACCGAACTGCGAGCCCCTGCCGCTGCCCCAAACCCACACCGAGCCGTCGGCCAGCGCCGCGGTGCTCGACGCCAGCGACACCACGCCGGACAACCCGTGCAGCGGCTTCGGCAACGAAGAGGACGTCGTCGTCCCGTTGCCGAGCTGCCCGTGGTTGCCGCCCCACACGTAGGCGCAGTCGCGCAGGCACGGCACGGGCGGCACCGAGAAGTACCCGGCCAGGTCCACGGCGACGTGGGTCTCACCCGCGTTGTTGTAGGTGTAGAAGCGCGACGCGTGGACGTCGTACTGGATCTCGACCACGGCGAGGTTCGCCGCCGTCTGGCCGCGCGCCAGGTTCAGGTTGGACGTCTCCGGGCGATCGCGTTCGGTCTGCCAGGCCGTGACGTACGTGTCGGCCGTCGGCGCGATCCCGGTCATGTTGACCACGGCGCCGATGGCCTCCGCCGGCACCGCCGCGTCGGGCATGACACCCCGGGACCGCTGCGGCCCGATGGGCGTGGCGTTCTGGTTGCCGTTCCCGGTGCCGTTGCGGGTGTCGAAGATCCGCCGCGGTGCGATCGGGGTGAACACCGCTCCGTACTCCGGCGTGTAGAACCCCTGGATGTCGACCACCAGGTCGAGCTCACCGGCGTTGTTGTACAGGTTCACCAGCCGTCCGGCGCCCAGCGCGACGGTCGTGAGGTTCGGGTTGGTGCCGCCGATCGGCACGTTGACCGTCGAGGCGGTCGGCCGGGCGGTGCCCGCGGGCCACGCGGTGACGTACGTGTTCGCGGTGGCGCGGGCGGCCGTCACGTTGAGCACGACCGCGGACGCCGAGGCGGGCACGGTCCGCGACAGGTCCAGCGTCGTCGTGCCCCCTGGACCGACGTGCCCGCCGCGGTACTCGTCCATCACCCGGGACGCCCGCACCGGGATGAACTTCGACCCGCCAGAGGTCGCGTAGTACCCCGCCAGGTCGGCGATGAGGTGCGTGCTGCCCGCGTTGTTGTAGAGGTCGACCACGCGGTCCGCGCCCACGGCCACGGTCACCAGGTTCGCGCGCGTCTCACCCACGCGCAGGTTCAGGTTCGACACCACCGGCCGCGCCTGCCCGTGCGGCGACGCCGTCACGTACGTGGCCGCCGTCGGCTCGGTCCCGGTCAGGTTGAACACGACCGCCGTGGCCGACGCCGGCACCGACCCCGCCAGGTCGACGGTCGTCGTGCCACCGGCGCCGACCGGACCACGACCGGACCGGGTGTCCAACACCCGCGTCGGCGACAACGCCGTGTAAGTCGACCCGACGGCCGCCTCCGCCGCCACGGCCCCGGACCCGACCGGAACGACCACGACCACGGCAGCCGCCATCAGGGCAGCGAGAAGGAACCGCAACAGATACCCCCGATCAAGGATCCCCCGACCCACGCGGAGGCTAGCAGTTCGCCACCGGGCACCACACCGGAATCCGCGGCGATCGAGGGACCGCCCACCTGGGCGAATCCGCCGGAGGAGCACGGTGCCGTCGCCTCCGCCGGACTCACGGCGAGGGCGACGGCACCGGCGTCACGTCGATCAGTTCACCGGGATGATGGTCGGCACGATCATCGGCCGCCGGCGGTAGGTCTCGGCGACCCAGCGGCCCACCACGCGGCGCACGGCCTGGGCGATGCGGTGCGAGTCGGTGATGCCCTCGGCTTCGGTGCGGGACAGTTCCATCTCCACCAAGGAGATCGCCTGGTCGAGGGCCTTCGGGTCGTCGGAGAACCCGCGGCCGGACACGGTCGGTGGGGCGACCGCGCGGCCGGAGCTGGAGTCGACGGCCACGGTGATCGCGATGAAGCCGCCCTCGCCGAGCACGAGCCGGTCGGACAGGGTGGACTCGCCGACGTCGCCGACCGACAGGCCGTCCACGTAGACGTGACCGACCTCGACCTTGCCGCTGATCGCCGCCTTGCCGTCGACCAGGTCGACCACCACGCCGTCCTCGGCGATGACGACCCGCTCGGGGTTCACGCCCGTCGCCACGGCCAGTGCCGCGTTCGCCCGCAGGTGCCGCCACTCGCCGTGCACCGGCATCACGTTCGACGGCCGCACGGCGTTGTAGAGGAACAGCAGCTCACCGGCGGGCGAGTGGCCGGACACGTGCACCTTGGCGTTGCCCTGGTGCACGACCGTCGCGCCGAGCCGCGCCAGGCCGTTGACCACGCCGAACACCGCGTTCTCGTTGCCCGGGATCAGCGACGACGCCAGCACGATCGTGTCACCGGCCTTGATCGAGATCTGCCGGTGCTCGCCGCGCGCCATCCGCGACAACGCCGACAGCGGCTCGCCCTGCGACCCGGTCGACACGAACATGACCTGGTCCTCGGGCATCTCCATGGCCTCGTTGAGGTCCACGAACAACCCGTCCGGCACGTTCAGGTAGCCCAGCTCGGCCGCGATGCCCATGTTGCGCACCATCGACCGGCCGACCAGCGCGACCCGCCGCTTGTACTGCACGGCCACGTCCAGCACCTGCTGCACGCGGTGCACGTGGGAGGCGAAGCAGGCCACGATCACGCGCTGGTTGGCCTTGCGGATGACGTTCTCCAGCACCGGCCCGATCTCGCGCTCCGGCGCGACGAACCCCGGCACCTCGGCGTTGGTCGAGTCGACCAGGAACAGGTCCACGCCCTCGTCGCCGAGCCGGGAGAACCCGGCCAGGTCGGTGAGCCTGCCGTCCAGCGGCAACTGGTCGAGCTTGATGTCACCGGTGTGCAGCACCAGACCCGCCGACGTGCGGATGGCGACCGCGACCGCGTCCGGGATCGAGTGGTTGACCGCGAAGAACTCCAACTCGTACGGCCCGTACGTGCGGCGTTCGCCGTCGGTGATCTCGATCAGCCGCGGCGTCTGGCGGTGTTCCTTGCACTTGGCCGCGAGCAGCGCCAGCGTGAACCGCGAGCCCACCACCGGCAGGTCGGGGCGCAGCTTGAGCAGGAACGGCACCGCGCCGATGTGGTCCTCGTGCCCGTGGGTGAGCACCAGCGCCTCGATGTCGTCCAACCGGTCCTCGATGGCCCGGAAGTCCGGCAGGATCAGGTCGACGCCAGGCTGGTCGTCCTCGGGGAAGAGCACGCCGCAGTCCACGACGAGCAGCCGGCCGGCGTGCTCGAACACCGTCATGTTGCGGCCGATCTCGCCAATTCCGCCCAGTGCGACGACGCGCAGACCTCCGTCGGGCAGTGCGGGCGGGGGTGAGCTCGGGTTGATCACGCGTTGACTCCCAATTCGGCCTCTACGGCCTTGATGTCCTCGGTTGAAGCGGGTACCAGCGGCAGCCTCGGGTCACCCACGTCCAGACCGCGCAAGCGCAGCGCCGTCTTGGCGTAGGTGACGCCGGGCATCCGGCTGAAGGGCCGCAGCAGCGGCAGCAGCGACTGGTGGATCGCGGTCGCGCCGGCGACGTCGCCGGACTCGAACGCGTCGAGCAGGTCGCGCAGCCGGTCCGCGGCGATGTGCGAGATGACGCTGACGAAGCCGACCGCGCCGACCGACAGCCACGGCAGGTTCAGCGGGTCGTCACCGGAGTAGTAGGCCAGGTCGGTGGCGGCGATGACCTTGCTGCCCGCGAGCAGGTCGCCCTTGGCGTCCTTCACCGCCACGATACGCGGGTGCTCGGCGAGCCGCAGCAGCGTTTCCACCTCGATGGAGATCACCGCGCGCGGCGGGATGTCGTACAGCATCACGGGCACGCCGACCTGGTCGGCCACGGCGGTGAAGTGCGCGAGCACACCCGCCTGGGTGGGTCGCGAGTAGTACGGGGTGACCAGCAGCAGGCCGTGCGCGCCCGCCGCCTCCGCCTGCTTGGCCAGGTGCACGCTGTGCGCGGTGTCGTACGTGCCGGCGCCGCTGACCACGGTGGCCCGGTCGCCGACCGCCTCCACCACGGCCCGGACCAGGTCCGCCTTCTCCGCGTCGCTGGTGGTCGGGCTCTCACCGGTGGTGCCGTTGACCACGAGACCGTCGTTGCCCAGCCCGACCAGGTGCTCGGCGAGCCGCTGCGCCTTGTCCAGGTCCACCGCCCCCTCGGCGTCGAACGGGGTGACCATGGCGGTGAGCACGCGGCCGAAAGGTCGGCCGGGCGAGGCGGTAGGACTTGCGGTCATGGCCGGAAATCTACCGCGTCACCCTCCGCAAGCTGCGACTACATGCTCCGGTCGAGGCCGCGCACCAGCCGGACCGCCTCGGCTTCGCCGTCGTACTCGACGCGTGCGGCGGCCCGGCCGAACACGTGCACCAGCAGTTCCGAGACCTGCCCGGTCAGCACCACGGGGTTCGCGCCGCGCCTGGCCACGACCGCCTCGCCGTCCGGGCGGCGCAGCACCACGCCGACCGGGCTCTTGCGGTACATCAGCCGGGCGGTCGGCGCGAGCCGCCGCCAGAGCACCGCGTCTCGTACCGGATCGGGTGAACGCGGCTCCCAGTCCTCGCGCGCCCGGCGCACGTCCTCGTGGTGCACGAAGTACTCGACGGCGTTCACCAGTTCGTCGGCCAGCGCGTACGGCGAGAACCGGGGCGGGCCGACGCGGACCAGCCCGACCAGCTCGTCCCACGGCTTGGCGGCGTAGGCGTCCTGGACGCGCTGCGTGTGGCCGGCCAGGGGCTTGACCAGGATGCCCGCCGCCGCGTCCGGGCGGCGCTCCCGCAGCACCAGGTGTGCGGCGAGGTCACGCGTGCGCCAGGGGTCGCACAGCGTGGGCGCGTCCGGGCCCACCTCGGCGAACAGCTCGGTCAGCAGCCTGCGTTCGTCCCGCGCGACGCCCATGCGCCCACGCTACTCGGCGTAGACCTGCTCGTTCAGCGCGGAGCCGTCCTTGTTCCACAGCACGCACGCCACGTCGCGGTAGCGCCTCTCCTCGTCCGACGACCTGGACTTCGTCGGGTCCTCCTCCCACGCGCCGAAGGTCGGCACGAGCGCCACGTACCGGAGCTTGGACTGCTTGTCCTCGACCGGCACCCGGTCGGACATGAAGTACATCGTGCAGAAGTTCTCCGCGTACCCGCGCAGGTACTCCTCACCCGGGTAGGGCATCTTGTCCGACCCGAACGGCTCGGCCGCCGCGTAGACCTCGGTCCGGTGCTGCTTCTCGCAGTCGGTGTAGTTGACCGTGTTCTTGGGGTCGACCAGGTTGTCACCGCACTGCCCGCCGCCCGCCTTGAACTGGTCGGGCTGGATCGTGCCGCCGGGTCCGTAGGTGATCGTCTCGGCCATCGCGGCGGGCGGCTGCTCGGTGAACCACCACCGGCCCAGGAACACGCCGGCGACCAGCAGCGCCACCGCCGCCACCGCCGTGCCGGTGATCAGCACGCCCTTGAGCCACGGCTTCCGCACGGCGGTCGGCGCGGTGTAGTGCATGGTCTGGTTCGGCGGCGCGCCGAACCCGGTCGGCGGCGTCGGCTGGGCGGCCGCGCGTTCCAGCATGGCGCGTGCCTGCGGGCCGGTCAGCCTGGCGTTCGGGTCGGGCATCATCAGGCCGGTGATCACCGCGCCGAGCACGCCGTGCGCCCTGGTCAGGCGGGGCATCTCGTTCATGATCGCGTGCAGGGTGGACGCGGTGGTGGAGCGCTCGTAGGGGTTGGCGCCCTCGACGGCGTAGCAGAGCGTCGCACCCAGCGCCCACAGGTCGGAGGCGGGCGAGGCCTCGTTGCCGTGGATGCGTTCCGGCGACATGTAGGCGGGCGAGCCGATGAGGCTGCCCGCGGTGGTCAGCCGCGGGTCGTCGACGGCCTGGGCGATGCCGAAGTCGGTGAGCTTCACCCGGCCGTTGGGCGTGACCATGAGGTTGCCGGGCTTGACGTCGCGGTGCACGATGCCGGCCTGGTGCGCGGAGTCCAACGCGGACAGTGCCTGGATGGCCATCGAGATGACCCGGTCCTGCGGCATCGGGCCGTGCGCGGCGATCAGGGTGGACAGCGTGGCGGCCTCGACCAGCTCCATCACGATGTAGGTCATGCCGGCCTCGGCGACCACGTCGTACACGGTGACCACGCCGGGGTCGTTGAGCCGGCCCGCGGTGCGCGCCTCGCGCAGCACCCGCTCCTCCAGCACCCGGCGCTCCTCCAGCGCGATGCCGTCGGGCAGGTGCAACTCCTTGATGGCCACCTGGCGGCCGATCACGTTGTCCTGGGCGCGCCAGACGACGCCCATGCCACCGCGACCCAACTCGGCGAGCAGGGTGTACCTGCCCGCGATCACGCGGGGTTGGGCGCTCACACCTTGCGTCGGACCAGTCACCGTCACTCCTCGAAACCCCGACCGCGGACCGGGCGGAACGCTACTTCAGACCGTGCATCGCCCGATCCGGTTTCACGGTTTCGTGACTTCGTGACCCGATGCGCGCAACGCCTGCACGGCGCGGGCCAGGTCGCCCGACTTCACCAGCAGGTGGTCGGTGTCGTAGGTGGACAACGCGAACAGGCTCACACCCGCCGCGGCCAGTTCACCCGACAGTGCGGCCATGATGCCAGTGAGGGTGAATTCCAGCGGACCGCGCACGGTCAACAACCGCCACCCGGACTGGACGGTGTCCGCCGGCGGTGCGTTCTCGACCGGGCACACGATCGACAGCTCGTCGGGCGTCCTGGTCACCGAGACCAGGCCCGGCGCGTCGAGCAGCCCGGCCGGGACGGGCGCGTCGGCGGGCAGCCGCGCGACCGCGTACTCACCCGGCTGGACGTCGACGATGAGCCGCTTCACGGCCGTCAGCCCTCGGTGACCAGCGGGCTGGAGGCGACCTCGGTGCCGTCGGCCAGGGTGGAGATGGTGAAGTCGGCGAACGCGTTGGCCGCCGCCTTCTGCAGTTGGCGCAGGCACTCCACGGCCAGCGCGCGGATCTCCACGTCGGCGTGCTCGGTGGCGCGCATGGCGATGAAGTGCCGCCACGCGCGGTAGTTGCCGGTCACCACGATGCGGGTCTCGGTGGCGTTGGGCAGGATCGCGCGGGCCGCCTGGCGTGCCTGCTTGCGGCGCAGGGTGGCGCTGGGCACGTCGGAGAACTTCTCCTCCAGGCCCTTGAGCAGCTCGTTGTAGGCGGCGATGCTGGCCTGCGCGGCGGCGAGGAACTTCTCGTGCAGCTCCGGGTCGTTCGCGATGACGTCCGGCTCGACCATGGCGGCGTTGCGCTCGGGCACGTACCGCTGGGACAGCTGCGAGTACGAGAAGTGGCGGTGCCGGATCAGCTCGTGGGTGAGCGAGCGGGAGATGCCGGTCAGGTAGAAGCTGACCGAGCCGTGCTCCAGCACGGACAGGTGGCCGACCTCGATGATGTGCTCGATGTAGCCGGCGTTCGTGGCGGTGGCGGGGTTCGGCTTGGTCCACGACTGGTAGCACGCGCGGCCGGCGAACTCGGCCAGCGCCTCGCCGCCGTCGGCGTCGGTCGACCACGGGACGCCGTCCGGGGGGAAGAACTCCGTCTTCGCGATCAACTGCACCTTCGGCGCCACCGTCTCAGCCATGGCTCGAACCCTAACCGAAGCCGGCTCGCGCGCCGCTGTTCGGTCGACCGGTGTGCGTCCGTTCGCCGTGCCGCCCGGTGACACCATGAACGACATCACGGGTTTCCTTGACTGATGTCACTTTTGACGTCATGGTGGTGTCATGGATCTGTCGCCGTACATCGCAGCACTGCGCGAGGACCTCGCCACGGCCGCGTCCGCCGGGGACGACAACACCCGGCGCACCGCGGCCCTGCTGTCCGCAGCTCTGGAGCCCGCCGCGCGGCTCGCGCTCATGAACGCACTGTCCGACCTGGCCGCGGAGGTCACCGCGGCCCTCGACGGCCCCGTCGTCGACGTGCGGTTGGACGGACGGGACGTGCAGGTGGTCGTCACCGGCACGGCCGCTCGGGAAGAACACGAACCCGAGCCGCAGGAAGTTCCCCGGCCGTCCGCCGGTGACGCCACGCGCGTCACCCTGCGACTGCTGGACGAGCTGAAGGCCAAGGCGGAACAGGCCGCCGCGGCGCAGGGCATGTCGCTGAACACGTTCGTCGCGCAGGCCGTGCAGGGCGCGGTCGGCGGGCGGCGCGGCGGTGGCCACCACAAGCACTGGGGGCCGCCGAAGGACCAGTCGGGCGGCGACTCGTCGTCGTCCTCCCGCGTCCGCGGCTGGGTGCAGGGCTGAGGGGGGATCATGGAATCGGATGTCGTGCGGCAGCAGAGCTTCGAGGTCGACGGCGTGGTGGAGGTCGACGTGGCGCTGCTCGCCGGCCGGGTGAAGGTGCACCTGGTCGACGAGCCGGGCGTGCACGTCGAGGTCAAGCACGACCCGTCGCCGGGCGAGTCGTGGACGGCGGGCCTGAACGGGCTGCTGAACTGGGTGAACAACCAGTTCGGCGGCGTGCCGGGGCAGCCGACCGGTCCTGGCGACGCGGTGCGGGACGCCCAGGTCGAGCTGTCCGGCGGGCGACTGAAGGTGCACTCGTCCAAGGCCCTGCCGTTGCGCGCCGTGCCGTTGGGCGTGACGGTGCGGGCGCCGCTCGGCTCGCACGTGATCACCAAGGCGGGTTCGGCGGACGTGACGGTGACCGGCGCGGCGGGCCGACTGGAGATCCAGACCGGCACCGGTGACGTGACCGCAGATCGCGCGGACGCGTCGTCGCAGGTCAACTCGGGTTCGGGCAAGGTGAGGCTCGGGCCGATGCTGGGCGGGTTGAAGGCGAAGACCGGCAGCGGCGACATCGAGGTGTCGTCGGTCGGCGGGAACACCGTCGTCTACACGGGCACCGGCGACGTGTGGCTGGGCGCCGTGCAGAACGACGTTCAGGTGCGCACGGGCGGTGGTGACGTCACGGTCGCCGACGCCGCGTCCGGCCGGCTCCAGCTCGGCACCGGCTCGGGTGACGTGCGAGTGGGCGTGCGACCGGGCGTGACGGCGCAGGTGGATCTGGTCTCCAGCTCGGGCTCGGCGCGCAGCGACCTGGACGTCTCCGACACCCCGCTGGAGGACGAGGCCGCGCTGTTCATCACCGGTCGGACCGGTAGCGGCGACGCCCTGGTGACCACCGCGACCACGGCCTGACCGGCGGTCCGATTTGTCAGACCAGACCGCGGCGTGCGCACCTCCGATGCGCGCGCCGCGGTTTCCTACTTGGCCGCTTGGAGTCCCGCGACCAGCAGTGACACCACCGCGTCGAAGCTCCGGTCGACCTCCGGCGACGACCACGACGGCGCGTGGACCGGGTCGTGGAACCTGGCGGTGGCGGCCAGCACGGCCTCGGCGGCCCCGGCCGGGTCGTCGGCGGTGAAGTCGCCGGACGCCACGCCGTCCTCCACGATCCGGGTCAGGTCCGCGACCAGGGTCGCCACGTGGGCGTCGACCACGGCGCTGTGCTCCTCCTCGGCACGACGGGGCCCGAGGTGTCCGCGCTGGGCCTGGGCTGCATGGGCATGTCCGACGTCTACGGCCCGGCCGACGAGACCGAGAGCATCACCACCATCCACGCCGCCACTTGCCGAGGGTCGACGCGTCATCCGACCACCGCGCCCAGCGCCGGCGCCAAGTCGCCCTTCGGGACCACGGCCACGTCGTCCAGCTCCAACCAGTCGGCCATGTGCCGCAGCTCGGCGGCCAACTCCACCGCGACCCGGCCCACGTCCGCAGTCGGCTCCGAGTACGCCGCCTGGACCCGCAGCACGCTCGCCGCCCGGTCCGCCTTCAGGTCGACCCGCCCCACCAGCTCGCCGTCGAGCAGGAACGGGAAGACGTAGTAGCCGTGGACACGCTTTGGTGCGGGTACGTAGATCTCGATCCGGTAGAAGAAGTCGAAGAGCCGTTCGGTTCTGGCTCGTTCCCAGATCAGCGGGTCGAACGGGCACAGCAGGGCGCGACCGGTGATCCGGCGCGGTACGCGGGCCTCGACGTGGCGGTAGGCGGGTGCGGTCCAGCCCTGTACCTCGACCGGTTCCAGCACGCCGGCCTCGACCAGGTCTGCCACGGCCTGCCGGCTGCGGGCCGGCTGCAGGCGGTAGTAGTCGCGCAGGTCTGGCTCGGTCGCCACGCCGAGCGCCGTCGCGGCACGCGTCACCAGTTCGCGCGCGCCCTCCTCTGCCGAGACCGACAGCCGCCGCGCCAACGCCTCTGGCGGCAGCACGCGTTCGCTCAGGTCGTACAGCCGCTCGAAGCCGCGCCGCGAACCGGTGGTCAGCACGCCCTCGCCGAACAGGTACTCGCACACCTTCTTGACCTCGGACCAGTTCCAGCCCCAGTGGTCCTTGGCCCGCGGCCCGCCACCGGCGAGCGCCCTCTCGATCGCGCCCGCGCCGACCGGCCCCAGTTCCTTCACCACCGCCAAAATGTCGTCCACGAGCTGCGGCGAGCGCTCGGCGATCGCCGTGTAGTTCTTCCACCAGCCCGGCCGCTTGGCGCCGGAGTGCAGCAACGGCCAGTCCTCCACCGGCACCAGGCTCGCCTCGTGCGCCCAGTACTCCACCAGCAACCGTGGCTTGCGGGCGCTGTGCGACCACGCGGCGGAGTCCACCAAGGACGGTGCGTAGGCGCCGAGCCTGCTGAACAACGGCATGTAGTGCGCGCGGACGGCCACGTTCACCGAGTCCAGCTGCAGCAACCGGATGCGGGACATCACCTTCTGCAGGTGCCGCCGGGTGGGCGCCGAGGCGGGCCGGGTGTCGGCGAAACCCTGTGCGCCCAGCGCGATCCGGCGGGCGACGTCAGCGCTCATCTTCTGCACGGACGGATCCTCCCACCGGGGTACGACATTTCCGCTCGGCCCGGACCACCAACACCACCGCGGCCACCACCAGCAGACCGCCGGCCAGCTGGAACACCCCGAACCGCTCGTCGGCCAGCCACACGCCCAGCACCACCGCGATCACCGGGTTCACGTACGCGTAGGTCGCCACGGTCGACACCGGCAGCTGACCCAGCACGTACACGTACGAGCTGAACGCCAGCAACGACCCGAACACCACCAGGTAACCCCACGCCACCCACGACGACGTGGTGATCACCTCGAACGACACCCGCTCCCCCGCGGCCAGCCCCACCACCGTCAACGCCGTCCCGCCGGCCAGCATCTCCACCGCCGACAACGCGAACGGGTTCGCGGGCGTGTCCAGCCGGTTGCTCAGGAACGACCCCAGCGCCCACCCGAACGCCGCCAGCAGCACGACCCACGGCCCCCACCACGACGAGTCGCCCATGTCGTCCAACAACAACGCGGCCAGCCCCACCAGCCCGATCACCACGCCCGCGTACGTCACGCGGTGCGGCCGTTCACCGGCGAACCGCCGCATCAGCACCACGTAGAGCGGCACGGAAGCCACCAGCAGCGCCGCCAACCCCGACGCCACCGACTGCTCGGCCAGCACCACGAGCCCGTTGCCCCAGGCGGGCAGCAGCAGCCCCAGCAGCACCGCCGAGCCGAACTGCCGACGCGTCATCCGCAGCCCGCCCCGCCACGCCACCACCAGCGCCAGCACCGCGCCCGCGATCAGGAACCGCGAGCCGCCCGACAGCAGCGGCGGCATCGACTCGATGGTGAACCGGATGGCCAGGTAGGTCGAACCCCAGACCACGTACACGACACCCAACGCTGCCCAACGCACGTCGCTGACGCTGTCACGCCGGACCTCCCGGAATCACGCGCATTTCGGCCACGGTGTCCGACGCCACTCCCGTCCGGGACGGCCGATAGGGTGCCGGCATGGCCGACGCCACCGTGCGCACCGCGCAGCCCGACGACGTGGCGGAGATCGCCCGCATCCACCGCGACACCTGGCGCACCGCCTACCGCGACCTCGTGCCCGCCGAGGTGCTGGCGGCGATCGACGTCGACGAGACCTCGACCGCGTGGGCCGAGGCCGTCGCGCACGGCCAGGTGTTCGTCGCGGCCGAGGGCGACTGGACGGTCGGGTTCTGCGTCGCCGGGATGGCGCCCGAAGGGGAAGTGGCGCACGCGGACGGCTCGCTGCCCGACGACGCGGCCACGACGGCGCTGGTGAACGTGCTCGTGGAACCGCGGTGGGGACGGCGCGGGCACGGCGGCAGGCTGCTCGCCACGGCCGCCACGCAGCTGCGCGAAGCGGGCGCGACCAGGGGTGTCGCCTGGGTGCCGGAGGCGGACAAGGCGTCGATCGGCTTCTACGGCAAGGCGGACTGGGCGGCCGACGGCACGGTGCGCACCCTGGACGCCGGTGGGAAGCCATTGCGCGAAATAAGGGTTACCGGGGGGTTGTCCCTACTGCTCGAGCCTTGACCGCACGGGTAGCCTCGCCGGGTGTTCGGGTGGTTGTGCCTCACGTTCAGCGTAGCTTTCGGCTCCGCTCTGTTACCCCTCATCAGCATCGAGATCTTCGTGATCGGGCTGGTGACCCAGCAGCCGGGCATCTCGTGGTGGTGGATCGGCCTCGCGGTCGCCCTGGGCCAGGTGCTGGGCAAGATGTTCTACTTCCTCGCCGCGCGCGGCTCGTTGCACCTGCCCGCGTTCCTCAAGCGCAAGGAGAAGAAGGCCAAGCCGCTGTCGACGTGGCGGCTGAAGTGGAAGGCCAGGCTGGAGTGGGTGCGCGTGCGCTGCCACCGGCACCCGCACTGGATGTTCGGCACGCACGCGGTCAGCTCGGTGGTCGGCCTGCCGCCGTTCATGTTCACCACCGTGCTGGCGGGTCTGGCGGGCATGTCGTCCTGGTTGTTCATCTCGACCAGCGTGGCCGGCCGGTTCGCCCGGTTCAGCGTGCTCGCCGCTTCACCCGCCGCGGTGGCTGGCTGGTGGGTGCACTAGCGCCGCGCTCGTGGCGCACCAACCGCTGCTCGGGCAGCGTCAGCCCGTAGTGGTCGTGCAGCTCGGCCTGCTCGGCGTCGGAGAGGTCGCGGCCACCGACCTTCGGCGCGTCCTCCACCTCCCGCTCCTCCACGGGAACCACGAGCCTGCGGTCGCGCACCTGGGCACCCCGGATCGGCACGAGCGTGGTGCCGCGGTCGGTGCGCACGGAGGCCCACAGCGGGCGGCCACCGGCCAGCCACAGCTCCGCGACCGGTCCGATGGGCCGGCCGTGCCGATCCAGCACGTCACAGTCGTAGAGGCGGTCCACCGCTGAGCGATCCATGCCTCTTCGGCTACCCGACCGTTCGGGTGATCGCACGGCGAACCACCCGGTCGTGTGACGACCTACTGTCCCCCGTCGGGGTCCTCGTCCACCCGTCCGAGCTGTCGGCGCACCACGAGCAGCACGGCGACGCCCACGGCCGCCACGAGCACGCTGATGACGAGGCCGAGGCGCAGCGCGTCCACGCCGCTGTCCGGGCTCACGTCGGCGGACAGCACGACCGCCGCCTTCTGCGAGACCGTCGGCCAGGCGAACGTGCCGGCCGCCGACGACGGCGCGGACGGCTCGGTCGTGGCGGACGACGAGGACGATGTCGTCGATGTCGTGGTGGTCGTCGTCGTGGTGGTCGTGGCGGGCGGCGCGGTCGTGAGCGACGGCGTCGCGGACGGTGGCGGTGCGTCGTCCGTCGTGGTGACGGTCGCGACCGAACCGGTGCACGGCACGCCGTCGACGGTGAACGCCGTCGGCTCGGGGTTGCTGCCCGACCAGGTGCCGTTGAAGCCGACCGTCACCGACCGGCCGGTGCCCACCCGGCCGTTGTGGTCGGCGTTGCTCACCCGCACGGTGCTGCCGCTCTGGCTGAACACGCCGTTCCACGTCTCGGAGCTGATCCGCTGCCCGGCGCCGAACGACCACTCCAGCGTCCAGCCCGACAGCGGGTCGCCGAGGTTCGTCAGCGTGACCCGCGCGCCGAACCCGCTGCGCCACTGGTCGATGATCACGTAGTCGACGTCGCACCCGGCCGCGGCGCGGGCCGTGGACACCGGGGTGGTGACGCCGACCGCGACCAGGGCCGCGACGACGGCGAGAGCCGCCCGGACGATCCGAGCGAAGTGCATGGGGACTCCTGGGAGGTGCGGTGGATCACCTGATTCTTCCCCAGGAGGCCCGCGTCGTTAGCCGAACGTGAGAGCAATGCCCAGCGCGGCCGCGATCACCACGCAGGCAACGGTCAGCAGCAGGTTCTCGCAAGTCTTAGCCACACACCCACGGTAACCAGGCAGCCCGGAAGATCCAAGGCAAGAGAACGTTAAGACCGGATGAATCACACCCAGGCAGGCCGATCTACACCCGATTCGTCGGCGACTGGAATAGGTCGATCGCTTTGCGCATCGTCTCCCGCGCCCGGCCGCGGTCACCGGCCAGGTCGTAGGCCTGGGCCAGCAGGAACCACGCCCGCCAGTCGCCGGGCCGCGCCTCGACCTCGGCCCGGCGCTGTTCGAACCACTCGTCGGCCGCCTCACGGTCCACCCGTCCGGACGGGCGACGCGGCAACCCGGAGGTGTCGAGGAGACCGCCCTCGGCGTCGAGCTGCCGCGCCATCCGCTCGGTGGTGAAGCCGAACTTCAGGTTCGTCCACGCGATCCACGCGCCGATCAGCGGCAGCACCAGCACGCCGACGCCCAGGCCGATGCCGACCGGGTCGCCGGTGCCCAGCAGCACCACGGCCCGGCCGCCGAGCAGCACGAAGTACACCGCCAGCGCGGCGGTGATCAGGAACGCGACGGTACGGGTCTTCATCGCCGGGCCACTTCCACGCCGACCGATCAGAGGTCCATGTACTTGTCGAGCCCCACGGACAACCCGGGGTGCTTCGCGATCGACCGCACGGCCAGCAGCACGCCCGGCATGAACGACTTGCGGTCCAGCGAGTCGTGCCGCAGCGTCAGCGTCTCGCCCTCCGTGCCGAACACGACTTCCTGGTGGGCGATCAGCCCGGCCACCCGCAGCGAGTGCACCCGCACGTCACCGACGAGCGTGCCCCGCGCGCCAGGGGCCTCCTGCGTCGTCGCGTCGGGCATCGCGCCCAGGCCCGCCGCCTCCCGCGCCTGCGAGATCAGCCGGGCGGTGTGCGCGGCGGTGCCGGACGGCGCGTCCACCTTGCGCGGGTGGTGCAGCTCGATGACCTCGACCGACTCGTAGTACGGCGCGGCCAACTCGGCGAACCGCATGGACAGCACCGCGCCGATGGCGAAGTTCGGCGCGATCAGCACGCCCAGCTCCGGCTTCGGCGCCAGCCACTCGGCGACGGTGCCCAGCCGCTGCGCGTCGAACCCGGAGGTGCCGACGACGGCGTGGATGTCGTTGTCCACGCAGAACCGGATGTTGTCCATCACCACCTCGGGGCTGGTGAAGTCGACCGCGACCTGCGCACCGGCGTCGGCCAGGTTGAACAGCCAGTCGCCCGCGTCGACCATCGCGACGACTTCCATGTCCTGCGCGGCCTCGACCGCTCGGCACACCTCGGCGCCCATGCGGCCCCTGGCGCCGATGACGCCTACGCGGAGCGGTTCTGCGGAACTCAAGAGATCACCTCGTGCACCTGGGACGGCAGATCGTCGGCGTGAGCGTAAGGGCCGACCACGGCGGCGGCGACGGGGCGTCGCAGCAAGTCCCGCGCCAACGTCGCCACGTCGGCCGCGGTCACCTCGTCGATGCGCGCCAGCGTCTGCTCCACGGACAGGTAGTCGCCGTAGTTCAGCTCGCCCTTGCCGATGCGCGACATCCGCGAGCTGGTGTCCTCCAGGCCCAGCACGAGCCCGCCGCGCAGCTGGCCCTTGCCGCGGGCCACCTCCGCGTCGCTCAGCCCTTCCCGGGCCACGGTGGACAGCACGTCCCGCACCACGCCGGCCACGTCACCGAGCCGGTCCGGCTGGCAGCCCGCGTAGATCGACAACGTGCCCGCGTCCGCGTAGAGGCCGACCGACGAGTACACCTGGTACGCCAGGCCACGCCGTTCCCGGACCTCCTGGAACAGCCGCGAGCTCATGCCACCGCCCAACGCGGCGTTGAGCACGTTCAGCGCGAACCGGCGCTCGTCGTGCCGGTCCAGGCCGCGCACGCCCAGCATCAGGTGCGCCTGCTCGGTGTCGTCGGAGTGCAGCACCAGCTTGCGCGACCCCGGGATGCGGGCCCGGCCGGCCCGCGGCGCGACGGGCGTGCCGACGCGGTCGAGCCGGTCGCCGATCTGCTTGCGCACCAGGCGCGTCACCTGCGCGTGGTCGACGTTGCCCGCCACCGCGAGCACCATCCGCGGCAGCGTGTAGCGCTTCTTGTAGAAGCCGAACAGCGCGTCGCGGTCCATGTCCCCGATGGACCGCTCCGTGCCCAGCACCGGCCGTCCCAGGGCGTGCTCGCCCATCAGGGCGTCCAGGAACGCGTCGTGCAGCAGGTCTTCCGGGTCGTCGTCGCGCATGGCGATCTCTTCGAGCACGACACCGCGCTCGGTCTCGAAGTCGCGCGGCTCGCACAGCGCGTCGAACACCACGTCGCACACGAGGTCCATGGCCAGCGGCAGGTCCTCGTCCAGGACGTGCGCGTAGTAGCAGGTGTGCTCCTTGGCGGTGAACGCGTTCAGCTCACCGCCGACCGCGTCGATCTCCTCGGCGATCTGCGCCGCCGTGCGGTTGGCCGTGCCCTTGAACAGCAGGTGCTCCAGGTAGTGCGCGGCGCCCGCGACCTCGACCCGCTCGTCGCGCGACCCGACCTGCACCCACAGGCCGACCGACGCCGAGCGCACGCCGGGGATGCGCTCGGTGATGACCCGCAGCCCGGACGGCAGCAGGCTGCGGCGCACGGCCAAGCCGCCGTCACCGCGTTCCAGCGACACCGTGCTGCCGGGCTTCTGCAGGTGCCCGAGCCTGCGCGTAAGCGGACGGCCGCGAGTGCTGGAAGCACCCGCGGCCGTCCCGTTGACGCTCGTCGTCACTGCGCGGAGGCCTCGGCCTCGGCGGGTGCGGCGTCCTTGGCGGGGTTGTCGGCGGCCGGGGCCGCGTCCGCGTCCTCGTTCACCAGCACCAGGCTGATCTTGCCGCGCTGGTCGATGTCCGCGATCTCGACGCGGAGCTTGTCGCCGACGTTGACCACGTCCTCGACCTTGTTGATGCGCTTGCCGTTGCCCAGCTTCGAGATGTGGATCAGGCCGTCCTTGCCCGGGAGCAGGGACACGAACGCGCCGAACGCCGCGGTCTTCACCACGGTGCCCAGGAAGCGCTCGCCGACCTTCGGCAGCTGCGGGTTCGCGATCGCGTTGATCAGGCCGATCGCGGCCTCGGCCGACGGGCCGTCCGCCGCGCCGACGTAGATCGTGCCGTCGTCCTCGATGGAGATGTCGGCACCGGTCTGCTCGGTGATCGAGTTGATCATCTTGCCCTTCGGGCCGATGACCTCGCCGATCTTGTCGGTCGGGATCTTGACCGACGTCACGCGCGGCGCGAACGGGCTCATCTCGTCCGGGCTGTCGATGGCCTCGGCCATGACCTCCAGGATGGTCAGGCGCGCGTCACGCGCCTGGCCCAGCGCGCTCGCCAGCACGTCGGACGGGATGCCGTCCAGCTTGGTGTCGAGCTGCAGCGCGGTCACGAACTCCTTGGTGCCGGCGACCTTGAAGTCCATGTCGCCGAACGCGTCCTCGGCACCGAGGATGTCGGTCAGCGCGACGTACTCCGTCTTGCCGTCGACCTCGTCGGACACCAGGCCCATGGCGATGCCCGAGACCGGCGCCTTCAGCGGCACACCGGCGTTGAGCAGCGACATCGTGGACGCGCAGACCGAGCCCATGGACGTCGAGCCGTTGGAGCCCAGCGCCTCGGACACCTGGCGGATCGCGTAGGGGAACTCCTCGCGCTTGGGCAGCACGGGCATCAGCGCCCGCTCGGCCAGCGCGCCGTGGCCGATCTCGCGCCGCTTGGGCGAGCCCACGCGGCCGGTCTCACCGGTGGAGAACGGCGGGAAGTTGTAGTGGTGCAGGTAGCGCTTGTGCGTCTCCGGGGACAGCGAGTCGATCTGCTGCTCCATGCGCAGCATGTTCAGCGTGGTGACACCCAGGATCTGGGTCTCGCCGCGCTCGAACAGCGCCGAGCCGTGCGCCCGCGGGATGACCTCGACCTCGGCCGACAGCGACCGGATCTCGGTGAGGCCGCGGCCGTCGATGCGGACCTTGTCGCGCAGGATCCGCTGGCGCACGAGCTTCTTGGTCAGCGAGCGGAACGCCGCGCCGACCTCCTTCTCGCGACCCTCGAACTGCTCGGCCAGCTTCTCCAGCACCGACGCCTTGACCTCGTCGATGCGGGACTCGCGCTCCTGCTTGCCGCCGATGGTCAGCGCCTGCGTCAGCTCGCCGCCCGCGGCCTGCTCGACGGCCTCGAAGGCGTCGGGCTGGTAGGCCGGGTAGGTCGGGAACTCGCCGGTGGCCTTCGCCGCGACCTGCGCCAGCTGGGCCTGCGCGTCGCACAGCACCTTGATGAACGGCTTGGCGGCCTCCAGGCCGGCGGCCACGACCTCTTCGGTCGGCGCCTGCGCGCCCTCGCCGATCAGGTCGATGACCTTCTCGGTGGCCTCGGCCTCGACCATCATGATCGCGACGTCGTCACCGACCACGCGGCCGGCGACGACCATGTCGAACACGGCCTTCTCCAGCTGCTCGTGGGTGGGGAACGCCACCCACTGGCCCTCGATCAGCGCCACCCGGACGCCGCCGATGGGGCCGGAGAACGGCAGGCCCGCCAGCTGCGTGGACGCCGACGCGGCGTTGATCGCCACGACGTCGTACAGGTCGGCCGGGTTCAGGCTCATCACCGTGATGACGACCTGGATCTCGTTGCGCAGACCGTCCACGAAGGACGGGCGCAGCGGCCGGTCGATGAGGCGACAGGTCAGGATCGCGTCGGTCGACGGGCGGCCTTCGCGGCGGAAGAACGAGCCGGGGATGCGGCCCGCGGCGTACATGCGCTCCTCGACGTCCACCGTGAGGGGGAAGAAGTCGAAGTGCTCCTTGGGGTGCTTCGACGCCGTCGTCGCCGACAGCAGCATCGTCTCGTCGTCCAGGTAGGCGACGACCGAGCCCGCCGCCTGGCGGGCCAGGCGACCGGTCTCGAAGCGGATGGTGCGGGTGCCGAACCGACCGTTGTCGATCGTGGCGGAAGTCTCGTGGACCTCGATGTCCGTCATATGGGTACTCCTCGTCATGCGGGTCACAACGCGCCCATGGCGCGGGATCGCGGTTCGGACGAGGCCGGTCTTCGATCGAAGTCCCCTGGGTGTCTGCCACCAGGGGGCCACTACCGAGGACCGGCGAACTGTCGTCCCGTGCGCCGCGCGTGCTTCCCTCGTCTTTGTTTTGTCGAACGCCGAGGGGGAGTGACCGTGTGGTCACTCCCCCTCGGCACGTCTCACCTGCGCAGGCCGAGCCGACCGATCAGGTCGCGGTAGCGCTGGATGTCCACCTTCTGGAGGTAGTTCAGCAGCCGGCGGCGCCGGCCGACCAGCAGGAGCAGGCCACGACGCGAGTGGTGGTCGTGCTTGTGCTTCTTCAGGTGCTCGGTCAGGTCGGCGATGCGCTTGCTCAGCAGCGCGACCTGGGCCTCGGCGGAACCGGTGTCCGTGTCGTGGACGCCGTACTCGGCGAGGATGGTCTTCTTTTCCTGGGTGGTCAGTGCCACGTGTTCGCTACTCCTTGTACTGGTCAAGTGCCGTGCGGCCCCGCCCGGGGGCGGGGTAGTCGGTGCTGGCCGCCACGGACCACAGCCAGACCCAAATGTCGAGGCTACCAGCAGTACCGGGGCACTACGCGTTTGACGTGCTCAAGCGCACCCGGTCGAGGACGGTGTAGCCCTCCGCCGGGTCGCTGCGGACCAGGGCGACCTCCGTGGCCGTCCACTCACGACCGGTGAACTCCACGTGCGGCAGCACGGCGCCGCGGGCCACGGTGACGTGCGGTCGCCAGTCCGGCGGCACGTGGGCCGCCTCGCCCAGCTCGCCCAGCGGGCCGTCCACGCCGATCCACAGCACCTTGCGGAACGTGCCGCTGCCGCGCAGCCGCAGCACGGGCGCGGTGACGCGGTCCAAGCCGTCGAGCTGGTCGGCGGGTTCGGCTTCGCCGAAGAACCGGACGGTGACGTGCCAGCGGGCCGGGTGCTGCCAGCGCAGCCGCGGGTAGGCCCGGCGGAACGGGCGGAGGGCGTCGTGCAGCTCCTCGACGACGTCGTCGGGCGGGAAGAGGGCGGAGAAGAGGCTCACCAGCGGGCGGCGGTCGGTCGGGCGGCGGTCGGTCGGGCGGCGGTCGGTCGGGCGGCGGTCGGTCGGGCGGCGCCGGCGGGCGGTCAGGTGTCGCGGCCCTTGCCCGCGCGCCGCAGCAGCTCGGCCAAGGCGGGGAAGTCCTCGCCCAGCACGTCGGCGGCCTGCGACAGCTCGCGGCGGTCGGCCAGGCGGCGCAGGAACGGGAACACCACGGCCTCGTCGTCGGCGGCGCCGTTCACCGGCAGTGAGTCGCGGCTCACGGTCGGCTTCGACTGCCGCACGTCCTCCAGCGCGCGCTGCAGGGCCTCGGGAGCGCCGGACGCCACGTCGGGGGTGAGGACCTTGCGCTCCAGCATGATCATCCGGGCCAGCACGGAGGGGTTGCCGATCTTGGCCCGACGTCCGCTCATGACCTGGCTCAGCATCGGGGCGCTGATGCCGAGCACGTCCGCGAGCTGGGCCTGCGAGACGTTGAACGCGACCACCAGCCGGCGCACCCGGTCGCCCAGGGGTTCCCCGTACCACTCGCGCTGCAACGCGAGGTTGCGCTGGACGATCTTGTGGTCCTCCACCTTCGCCTCTCCCCTGACCGACGGACGTGACAGGCATCTTGCCAGGTAGTCACGCGTCACACGGCCGGTTCCACCCAGCTGGTTCAACCGGTCAGGCGTCACCCGGATCCGCTAGGAGGTCACGGGTCGTGGCGACGTCGCGGTGCATCTGCTCCAGCAGCGACTCGACGCTGTCGAACTTCTCCATGTCCCGCAGCCGGTCCACGAAGTCGAGCGCCACGCGCTGGCCGTAGAAGTCCTCGTCCACGTCGAGCACGAACGCCTCGACCCGCCGTTCCCGACCGGAGAACGTGGGGTTGGTGCCCACGCTCACGGCGGCCTTGAGGCGGCGGCCCGAGCCGTGCACGAACCAGCACGCGTACACGCCGTCCGCGGGCACGGCGGCGAACCGCGTGGTGGACAGGTTGGCCGTGGGGAAGCCGAGTTCCTTGCCCCGGCCGTCACCGCGCACCACGATGCCCTCCAGCCGGTGCGGCCTACCGAGCGCGTGCGCCGCGGCGGCCACGTCGCCCGCGTCGATGCACGCCCGGATGTAGGTCGACGAGTACGTCACACCGTCGTCGGTCACCAGGTCCGCCCCCTCGGTCACGAAACCGAACCGCTTGCCCAACGCGCGCAGCAGGTCCACGTTGCCCGCCGCCTTGTGGCCGAACGTGAAGTTCTCCCCCACCACCACGGCCGCCACGTGCAGCCGCTCCACCAGCACCTCGTGCGCGAACTCGTCGGCCGGGGTGCGCGCCACCTCGGCGGTGAACGGGATCACGCAGAACACGTCCACGCCCATGCCCTCGACCAGTTCGGCACGCCGGCGCAGGCTGGTCAGCTGGGCCGGGTGGCTGCCCGGCCGGACCACCTCGGACGGGTGCGGGTCGAAGGTGATCAGGACGCTGGGCACACCTCTGTCCGCGGCCAACCCGACCGCCCGGTTGATCAGCGCTTGGTGCCCGCGGTGCACCCCGTCGAACACGCCGATGGTCACGACGCAGCGACCCCAGCCGCCCGGCAGGTGGTCGAGCCCTCTCCAGCGTTGCACGCGGGCCAGCCTAGGGGGTCGACCGGAGCGTGCCGTCCGAGGTGGGGGGCTCAGTCGCGGCGGATGTCGCGGCCGGCTTGGTGGACCGTGCCGCCGTCGCGCGCGATCGCGGTCTGGTTGACCGTGGTCGGTGAGTTGACGGTGACCGAGCCGAGCGTGCCCGCCTGCACCACGGCGCCGTGCACGGTGCCGCTGATGCTGTTGGTCACCGTGGTCGTCGGCGCCTGCGGTTTCGGCTCGGCCGGGACGTCGGCCGGTGCGTCGGCCCGCGGTCCGGCCGGTGTCGGCTGCAGGCGCAGGGCGATGACCACGCCCAACGCGGTGAGCAACGCGACCGCCACCCAGGTCCACGGGTTCGCGCGTCCGTCGGTGGCCAGGTTGATCGCCACCCCCGTGGCCGAAGTCACCACACCGGCAGCGGCCGGCCACACCCATCTCCTCGCCATGTCTCCAAGGTAGGCCCTAGCCGACCGGAGCGAGTACCACCAACGGCTTCGCGATCGGGCCCTCGTCCTTCGCCAGCGCGACCACGTGGCCGTCCGGCCCGAAGACGCCGTACGTGCCGTCCAGCCCACCGGCGGCCAGGCGTTGGCCGTGCGACAGGGCGACCGCCTCGCGTGGTGCGATCTCGCGGCGCGGGAACGCGGTGGACACGGCGGCGTCCAGGTCCAGGGACAGTCCCGGCGCGCTCTCCAGCTGCTCCAGGGTCTTGGCCACGCGCAGGTCGAACGGGCCGACGCGGGTGCGGCGCAGGGCCGCCAGGTGGCCGCCGACGCCGAGGTCCGCGCCGAGGTCACGGGCCAGCGCGCGCACGTACGTGCCGGACGAGCACTCCACCATGACGTCGAGCTCGGTGGCGCCGTCCTCGCGGCGGATCGACAGCACGTCGAACCGGTGCACGGTCACCGGCCGCGCCGGGATCTCCACCGCCTCGCCCGCGCGGACCCGCGCGTAGGCCCGCTTGCCGTCGATCTTCACCGCGCTGACCGCGCTCGGCACCTGCTCGATCGCGCCGGTCAGCTTCGCCACCCCGGCCCGGATGGCGTCCTCGTCCACTTCGGACGCGTCGGCCGTGGACAGCACCTCGCCCTCGGCGTCGTCGGTCGTGGTGGCCGAGCCGAGGCGGATGGTCGACAGGTACGCCTTGCTGTCCAGCGCCAGGTGGCCGAGCAGCTTGGTGGCGCGCTCGATGCCGAGCACGAGCACGCCGGTCGCCATCGGGTCGAGCGTGCCCGCGTGCCCGACCTTGCGGGTGCCGAGGATGCGGCGGACCTTGGCCACCACGTCGTGCGAGGTCATGCCGTCGGGCTTGTCGATCACGACGAGGCCGGGCGGGACAGGAGGACGAGAAGTTGCGGACACGGTCGAGGATCCTAAGCCTCGACCGGCAACCTTTGCCCCGTGCGGTGAAGGTTGCCGGTCGCGGCACTAGGCCTCGACCAGTACGTCCCACCGACGGCGGCGCAGCTGCACGGGCACGGCCTCGCCGCGGTCCTCGGCGGCGAACACCGCGGCACGCGCCCGACGCCACCACACCACCGTGCGCCACACGCCCACCAGCAGCACCGCCACCACGGACAGGAACGCGACCCGGTAGGCCTGCGGCGCCGGCAGCGCGGGCTCGACCACGTCCAGCAGCACACCGACGACCAGGGCCATGAACGTGACCGCGGCGAACCCGCCGACGTTGGCCACGCCGGTCGCCGTGCTCACCCGGTGCAGCGGGTTGTAGTCGCGCACCAGCGCGAACGCCACGCCGGACGCCGGGTTGCCCAGCGCCAGCACGGCGAACAGCACGTACAGCGCGGGCGTCGGCAGCACACCGCCCGGCCAACCCAGCAGCACCGCCCAGCACAGCACGGCCACGCCCAGGTAGGAGCCGACGATCGGCATCCGCCACTCCGGCCGGTTGCCGATCACCGTGCCCATCACCGGCCCGGTCACGATCGCCACCAGCACCAGCGTGCTCAGCACCGCCGAGGCCGACGGCCGCGACAGGCCCTGCGCCTCGACCAGGTACGGGAAACCCCACAGCAGGCCGAGCACCGCGGGCGTGGACATCGACGTGAAGTGCACCCAGAACCCGAGCCGCGTGCTCGGCTCGCGCCACGCGTCCCGCACCTTCGCGCCCACCGCCCGCAGCGGCACCGGTTCGACCACCGGCTGCGGCACGCCGTCGGGCACCTCGCGGATCCGCCACGCGACCACCGCCGAGTACGCCGCCGTGGCCAGGCCCGCGGCCAGGAACGTCACCGTCCAGCCCGCGTTGTCCAGCAGCAACGTCAGCGGCACGGTCGCGACCAGGTTGCCCGCACCGCCCAGCGCCGCGGACAGCGTCATCACCAGCGTGAACCGGCGGGGCGGGAAGTGCGCGGCGGCCAGCCGCAGCACGCTGACCCACGTCATGGCGTCACCGACGCCGAGCACCGCGCGGGCGGCCAGGCCGAGCGGGTAGGAGTCGGCGACCGCGAACAGCACCTGGCCGACGCCCATGAGCAGGGCGGCGGCGGTCAGCACGCGGCGCGGGCCGAAGCGGTCCACCAGCAGGCCGGTGGGGATCTGCATCAGCGCGTAGAGGCCGATCTGCAGCACGGTGAACGTGCCGAGCCCGGCGGGGCCGACGGCGAAGCGGTCGCCCGCCTCCAGGCTGGCCACGCCGAGCGAGGTCCGGTGGAACAGGGCGGCGATGTAGACGAGGACGGCGGTTGACCAGATCAGCCACGCCTGCTTCGTGGCACGATCGACCGGCAAGGCGTCTCCTAGGCTCGCGTGCGGCGGCACTCCCAGTATCGAGAAACACTTGCCTGGTGTTAACGATTCCTGAGGGTGCCGCGCGCCACATCACGCCTGGTCACACCGCGCCTACCCGTGCCCACTCCCCCGACCGGGTCCGCGCGAGCACCAGCACGAGCCGCAGCACCATGAACGCCGACAGGCCGGTCCAGATCCCGGTCAGCCCCCAGCCGAACGCGGAGGACGCCCACACCAGCGGCAGGAACCCGAGCGCCGCCGAGGCGAGCGTCGCCGTGCGCAGGAACTTCGCGTCACCCGCGCCGAGCAGCACACCGTCCAGCGCGAACACCACGCCCGCGATCGGCTGCAGGCCGACGAAGAACCACCAGGCGTGCGGAATCTCGTCCAGCACGGCCCGGTCGGTGGTGAACACCATCGGCAGCGGGCCGGACAGCGCCGCGAACAGCACGCCGAGCAGCACGCCGAACCACAGCCCGTAGCCGGTCACCTGCCAGGCGAACCGGCGGGCCTGCTCTCGGCGTGCCGCGCCCAGCGCCGCGCCCACGATCGACTGCGCGGCGATCGCCAACGAGTCCAGCACGAGCGCGAGGAACGTCCACAGCTGCAGCACCACCTGGTGCGCGCCCACCGCGCCGACCGACGTGCGTGCGGCCACGGAGGCGGCGGACAGGAAGCACGCCTGGAACGCGAGGCTGCGCAGCACCAGGTCACGGCCGAGGCCCAGCTGTGCCCGCATCCGGTGCCGGTCGGGCCGCAGGCTCACCCGCTCCGAGCGCAGCGCCGTGAAGAACAACCCGGCCGACAGCGCCTGTGCGACCACGTTCGCCACCGCCGAGCCTTCGAGACCCCAGTGCGCGCCGTGCACCAGGACCGGGCACAGCACGGCCGAGATGCCGTTGCCGATCAGCACGTATCGCAGCGGTCGGCGGGTGTCCTGCACGCCGCGCATCCAGCCGTTACCCGCCATGGTGACCAGCACGAACGGCGCCCCGAACAACGCGATCCGCAGCCAGGAGACGGCGTTGTCGGCGACCTCGCCCCCACCGGCCAGCAGCCGTGCGGCGGGACCGGCCAGCAGCTGCCCGAGCACGATCACCAGGGCGCCGACGGCCAGCGCGAGCCACGTCGCCTGCACGCCCTCCTCGACCGCTTCCGCCCGCCGCCCGGCGCCGAACAGCCGCGCCGTGCGCGCCGTGGTGCCGTAGGAGAGGAACGTCAGCTGGGTCGCGACCTGCGTGAACAGCACGCCGCCCAGCGCGAGCCCGGCCAGCGGCAGCGCACCGAGGTGCCCCACGACCGCCGTGTCCACCAGCACGTACAGCGGCTCGGCCGCCAACACCACCAGCGCGGGCGCGGCCAACCCGACCACCCGCCGCGCCGGAACCCGCTCCTCCACCCGATCCCCTCAATGCACGACACACCCGCCGCGAGCGTTGGACTCTCGCGCGTGTCCTACGTTCGGAACGCGTGTGTCCTACGTTCGGAACACCCGAATTCAACGCTCAGGACGACCCGGCCACGGTTTCCAGGGCCGCACGCAGGTTCGCCAGCACCTCGTCGGCCTGGCCGGTGGCGGTGAAGCCCGCGGCCAGCCGGTGGCCACCGCCACCGAGCAGCTGAGCCACCTCGCGCACGTCCACCTCGCTCACCGCGCGCAACGACACCGACCACGACGACGGCCGCAGCTCCTTCAGCACCGCCGCCACCTCGGCCTCGGCCGTGGTGCGCACCAGGTCGACCACGCTCTCCACCTCCTCGGGCCGCAGCCCGGAGGCGTCCTCCAGCGTCACGACGGCGTGCACGAACCCCCGCCCGCCCGCGGCACCACGCTCCAGCCGTGCCCGGCTCAGCACCTTCGCCAGCATCCCGAGATACCCGAACGGGTGAGAGTCCATCAACGGACGAGCCACGGCTTCGGCGTCCACCCCGGCGGCGAGCAGCCGCGCCGCCACCTCGTGCGTCCGAGCCGACGCGTGCCGGAACGACCGCGTGTCCGTCACCAACCCCGCGTACACGCAGCGGGCCACCGGCTCGTCCAGCTCAACGCCCAGCTCGTCCAGCAGCCGCAGCACGACCAGCGCGGTCGCCTCGGCGCGGTCGTCCACCACGTTCACGTGCCCGAACCCCGGGTTCGACACGTGATGGTCCAACACCACCACCACACCGGCGGTGGACACCCGATCAGCCAATGGACCGAGCCGCCCGACACTGCCCGTGTCCAACGCGACCAGCACCGGCGGCGCGGCGGGCACCTCCGAAGCGGGCACCAGCAGCCCGGCCACGTCCAGGCTCCGCAGCGTCTCCGGCACCTCGTCCGGCGCCCCGAACGACACCCGGACCACCACGCCTCGGCGGTGCAGGGCCAACCCCAGCGCCAACGCGCTGCCCAACGCGTCCGCGTCGGGGTTCACGTGCGCCAGCAGCGTCACGTCAGTGGCCGCGGACAGGACGCGTGCGGCCTCGGCGAGGCCCGCGCTCAGGTCGTCGGACCGGCGGGCGCCGTCGGACGCGCCCAGGTCGTTCACGCTCGGATCGTTGTGCACGACGAGAACGCTAGTCGGCGTCCTCGGCCTCGCGCGCGGGCTTGTACGGGTCGGGTTCGCCCGCGGGCTGCGCGCCGTGCGCGATCCGCGCCACCTCGGCGTCCAGCTCCCGTGCCTTGGCCAGCAGCTCGTCCATCCGACGCGCCTCGTCGGGCACGGTGTCGGTGACGAACGACAGGGTCGGCGTGAACCGGACACCGGTCTGCTGGCCGACCATGGTGCGCAGCACGCCCTTGGCCTTCTCCAGCGCCGCCGCGGCACCCGCGAAGTCCGGTTCGGAGTCCAGCTTCTCGCCGAGCACGGTGTAGTAGATCGTCGCGTCGTGCAGGTCGCCGGTCACCCTGGTGTCCGTGATGGTGACGCGGGCCAGCCTCGGGTCCTTCACCTCGTGCTCCAGCGCGGAAGCCACGATCTGCGAGATCCGCTTGGCCAGCTTGCGAGCCCGTGCCTGGTCGGCCACGGCGCTCCCCTCCTGTCGTTGCGATGTGCCGCCGCGAAAGGGCGACGTTGCTAGTCGTCCTCCGGCCCGACCAGCCTGTGGCGGGCGGAGAGAAGTTCCAATTCCGGCCGTCCGGCCACCAGCCGCTCGCAGGCGGCCATCACGTCCCTCACATGCTCGGCGTCGGCGGCGACGGCCGCCACTCCGATCAGGGCGCGGCGGTGCAGGTCCAGGTGACCCGCCTCGGCCACCGACACCTCGAACTTGCGGCGCAGCTCGGCCACGATGGGCCGCACCACGGACCGCTTCTGCTTCAACGAGTGCACGTCGCCGAGCAGCACGTCCAACTCAAGGGCACCGACGAACACAGTTGATCACCAGGGGGTGTCCAGGGGTGCGGGGCCGCCGGTCACGACGGCCCCGCACCTGGCTGAAGACGATCAGGCGCGCGGCTTCTCGCGCATCTCGAACGTCTCGATGATGTCGCCGACCTTCAGGTCGCTGTAGTTGCCGAGCGTCAGACCACACTCGAAGCCCTCGCGGACCTCGGTCGCGTCGTCCTTGAACCGGCGCAGCGAGCTGATCGGCAGGTTCTCCTGCACGACGTTGTTGTCGCGCAGCAGGCGGGCCCGGGCGTTGCGCCGGATCTCGCCCGACATCACGAGGCAACCCGCGATCGTGCCGACCTTGGAGGACTTGAAGACCTCGCGGACCTCCGCGCGGCCCAGCTGGACCTCTTCGTACTCCGGCTTGAGCATGCCCTTGAGGGCCTGCTCGATCTCGTCGATCGCCTGGTAGATCACCGTGTAGTAGCGGACGTCCACGCCCTCGCGGTTGGCGAGCTCGGTGGCCTTGCCCTCGGCCCGGACGTTGAAGCCCAGGACGATGGCGCTACCCGCGACGGCGAGGTTGATGTCGCCTTCGGTGATGCCACCGACGCCGCGGTGGATGACCCGCAGCTCGACGTCGTCGCCGACCTCGATCTTCATGAGCGCGTCCTCGAGGGCCTCGACGGTACCCGAGTTGTCACCCTTGATGATCAAGGTGAGGGCGCTGGTCTCCTTCAGCGCGGCGTCCAGGTCCTCCAGGCTGACGCGCTTGCGCTTCGCGGCGTTCATCGCGTTGCGGTTGCGGGCCTGGCGGCGCTCGGCGATCTGCCGGGCCACCCGGTCCTCTTCCACCACGAGGAACGTGTCACCCGCGCCTGGCACCGAGGTCAGACCGATGACCTGCACCGGACGCGACGGGGTCGCCTCGGTGACGTCCACGCCGTGCTCGTCCACCATGCGGCGCACGCGACCGTAGGCGGCGCCCGCCACGATCGAGTCACCCACGCGGAGCGTGCCGCGCTGGACCAGCACCGTGGCCACCGGACCGCGACCGCGGTCGAGGTGCGCCTCGATGGCGACGCCCTGCGCCTCCATCTCCGGGTTGGCCCGCAGGTCGAGCGAGGCGTCGGCGGTCAGCAGGATCGCTTCCAGCAGGCCGTCGATGTTGATGCCCTGCTTCGCCGAGATGTCCACGAACATGGTGTCGCCGCCGTACTCCTCGGCGACCAGCCCGTACTCGGTGAGCTGCTGGCGGATCTTGGCGGGGTTGGCCCCCTCCTTGTCGATCTTGTTGACCGCGACCACGATCGGCGCACCCGCCGCCTGGGCGTGGTTGATCGCCTCGACCGTCTGCGGCATCACGCCGTCGTCGGCCGCCACCACGATGACCGCGATGTCGGTCGAGTTCGCACCACGCGCACGCATGGCGGTGAACGCCTCGTGACCCGGGGTGTCGATGAAGGTGATGAGGCGCTCGTTGCCCTCCAGCTCCGTGCGGACCTGGTAGGCACCGATGTGCTGGGTGATGCCACCGGCCTCGCCCTCGGCGACCTTCGCCTTGCGGATGGTGTCCAACAGGCGCGTCTTACCGTGGTCGACGTGACCCATGACGGTCACGACCGGCGGACGGATCTGGAGGTCCTCCTCGCCGCCGGCGTCGTCGCCGTAGGTGATGTCGAACGTCTCCAGCAGCTCGCGGTCCTCTTCCTCAGGGGACACGACCTGCACGTTGTAGTTCATCTCGGAGCCGAGCAGCTCCAGGATCTCGTCGGAGACGGACTGCGTCGCGGTGACCATCTCGCCGAGGTGGAACAGCACCTGCACCAGCGAAGCCGGGTTGGCGTTGATCTTGTCGGCGAAGTCGGTCAGCGAGGCGCCACGCGGCAGGCGGATCGTCTCGCCGCTGCCCTTGGGCAGGCGGACGCCACCGACCGACGGCGCCTGCATGTTGTCCATGTACTCCTGGCGCTTCTGCCGCTTCGACTTGCGACCGCGGCGCGCCGGACCACCGGGACGGCCGAAGGCACCCGCGGCACCGCCGCGACCGCCGGGACCGCCACCACCGGGACGACCGCGGAATCCGCCGCCACCACCGGCCGGTGCGCCACCGCCACCGCCGCCACCGCCGCCGGGGCGGAAGCCACCGCCGCCGCCACCGCCACCACCGGGACGGAAGCCACCGCCGCCGCCACCGCCACCACCGGGACGGAAGCCGCCACCGGCGCCGCCGCCACCACCGGGACGACCGCCGCCGCCACCGGGACCGCGGCCACCGCCGCCGCCACCGGGACCTCCGGGGCCACGACCGCCGCCACCGCCACCGGGGCGGGGCGCCGGGCGACCGGGCATCATGCCCGGGTTCGGCCTGGGCGGCATGTTGCCGGGGTTGGGCCGGGGACCGCCGGGAGCGCCGCCGGAGCCACCCGGACGGGGGGCCGGACGCGAGTCACCGGGCTTGGGGCCGGACGGCCGCTCGCCGCCACCCGGCGCGGCCGGGCGCGGAGCCTGCGGACGCGGCGCCGGAGCGCCACCGCCGACGCCGAACGGGTTGTTGCCCGGACGCGGCGGCCGCGGACCGGCTGGCTTGGGTGCCTGCGGACGCGGCGGGACCACGGACGGGGTGTTCTGCGCCGCCGCCGGCTGCTGCTGCGGTGCGCGGGGGCCGGGACGAGGGCCGGGGCCACTGGTCCGCGGCGCCTGCTGCGGAGCCTGCTGGGACTGCTGCTGCTGAGGTGCGGCGGCGGCAGCGGGCTTGGGCGCCGGGGTGGGCGTCGGGGCCGAGGCCGCCGCGGGCGCGGGGGCCTGCGGCTGCGCGGCGGGCGCGGCCGGAGCCGCGGGTGCCGGAGCGGCGGGCTTGGCCACCGGCTTCGGCGCCATCGGCTTCGGGCCGGGCACGGGGCGCGGACCCGGCTTGCCGGCCGGGGCCGACGGACGCGGGGTGCCCTCGGTCCTGGTCTCGCCCGAGGTCGAGCCGGTGCTCGACGGCGCGGGCTTCGGCGGTGCCGGGCGGGCACCTGCCGGCTTGGGCTTCGACTCGCCCTTGGCGTAGGCGTCACGGAGCCGCCGGGCCACCGGGGCCTCGACGGTGCTGGACGCGGACTTCACGTATTCGCCCTGGTCGGCGAGCTTGCTGAGTAGTTCTTTACTCGTGACACCGAGCTCTTTGGCGAGCTCGTGCACGCGGGCCTTACCTGCCACTGCACTCCTCTGTGAGGGAGGCCGGCGGGCAAGTCCCGTCGACCTCGTCTTAACGTCGCGCGTTCATGTCTTCAGCTTCACGGCTGACTCATGACGGGTCGACCTGCTTCCTTGCTTCCTGCTGGTCACGGGGCGATCCCGTGACCTCCTTCCCACCCTGCGCCAGGTGACCGCGCACGCGTTCCACGTCGAGCGGTCCCTGGACCCGGAAGGCCCTGGGGAACGCCCGTCGCTTCTCGGCGTTGCGGAGGCAGTCCGGATCGGGGTGCAGCCATGCTCCCCTACCGGGCAACCGTCGGCGTGTGTCCGGGACCACAGCCCCGTCCACGACCACCACGCGCAGCAGCTCGGAGGGCAACGTCCGAGCGCGGCATCCGATGCACGTACGAACCGGGCCGATGTGCGTGAGATCCGATCCCCGACGTTGAACCACTGAGAAGTCTATCCCCTGTTGCCTATTCAGCCGAACCGGATGTCGCCGCGCCCGCCGGAGCGGACCCGCCGGCCTCCGCATCACTGCGGATGTCGATGCGCCAGCCGGTCAGCCGCGCGGCCAGCCGGGCGTTCTGGCCCTCCTTGCCGATGGCGAGGGAGAGCTGGAAGTCCGGGACCACGACCCGTGCCGTCTTGGCGCGCTCGTCGAGCACCCGTACGGAGACAACCTTCGCCGGTGACAAGGCATTCCCGACGAACGTGGCGGGGTCGTCGGAGTGGTCGATGATGTCGATCTTCTCACCGGCCAGCTCGCTCATCACGTTGCGCACCCGGGCGCCCATCGGCCCGATGCACGCACCCTTGGCGTTGACGCCGGGGACGGTGGTGCGGACCGCGATCTTCGAACGGTGACCTGCCTCACGTGCCACCGCGGGGATCTCCACGGTGCCGTCGGCGATCTCGGGCACCTCGAGCGCGAAGAGGCGGCGGACGAGGTTCGGGTGCGTGCGCGACAGGGTGATCTGCGGGCCGCGCGCGCCGCGGGACACGCCAACGACGTAGCACTTGAGCCGCGAACCGTGCTCGTAGGACTCGCCGGGCACCTGCTCGGCGGGCGGCAGCACGCCTTCGGTGTCCCCGATCTGGACGACGACCATGCCGCGGGCGTTGGCGCGGGCGTCGCGCTGCACGACACCGGCGATGATCTCGCCCTCCTTGGCGGAGAACTCGCCGAACGTGCGCTCGTGCTCCGCGTCGCGCAGGCGCTGCAGGATGACCTGGCGGGCGGTGGTGGCGGCGATGCGGCCGAAACCCTCGGGGGTGTCGTCCCACTCCTCGGCCACGGTGCCGTCCGGGTTCAGCTCCTGCGCGAGCACGCGCACCACGCCGGTCTTGCGGTCGATCTCGACGCGCGAGTGCGAGTGGTGGCCCTCGGTGTGCTTGTAGGCGGTCAGCAGGGCGGTCTCGATGGCTTCGAGAACCGTGTCGAAGGGGATGTCCTTGTCCCGTTCGATCGCCCTGAGAGCGGCGATGTCGACGTTCACTCCGACTCCTCCTTCGGGTGCTTGCCTTCGAGGAGCGCGAGCTCTTCGACCGGCGGCTGCTTGAACTCGACTTCGACGACGGCGCGCTCGATCGTCCGGTACTCGACGCGGCGCAGCTCGCCCTTGACCAGCAGCACGACGCCGGTGTCGTCGGCATCGCCGACGCGGCCGAACCACTCCACCTGGTCCGGCTGCTTGACCTTCACCAGGCGCAGCCGGTTGCGCTTCCAGTGGCGCGGCCTGGTGAGCGGGCGGTCGGCACCGGGCGAGGTGACTTCGAGGGTGTACGGCCCGGCGATGAGGTGCTCGTGCGCGTCGAGGGCGGCGGACACGGCGCGACTGGCCTGCGCCACCTCGTCCAGGCCGATCCCCTCGTCGCCGTCCACGACCACCTTGACCAGCCTGCGACGCCCAGCCTGGTTCACGTCGAGCAGTTCGAGGTCGAAGCCGATCGCCTCGACCGCCTCCCGCACGACGGGTGTTAGCTGCGCGGCGAGTTCTCCGCGCGGCGGGCTGGACACGTGGTGACTCCAAGTTCTCTTCGAGTGCAGAGGGCACGGCAACCCCGGCCGACGCTGCACTTCGCCGGCCGTGGTCGCCCAGACTATCTCTTCCGGCGGCCTCCCACGTGCCACGGGCGATCACGACCGTTGCGGAACGAGCCGCGGGGGCCGGGTGGGGCTCTGGCAGGATCGGTGGACGTGATCGGAAGAACGGCGTTCAGCAGGCGCGCGGTGCTGCTGGCGACGGCCACGGCGCCGTTGGCAGTCGCGTGCACCACACCACCTCCCCCACCGCCGCCACCGGACCCGCTGGCGGAGTTGGTGAAGGCGGCGCGCTCGGACGCCGCGCTGGCCACGGCCGTCGGCGCACCCGAGACGGCCGCGGCGCGCACCGAGCACGCGGAGCGGTTGCAGGCGGAGGTCGACCGGGCCACGCCGCGGGTGCCGGGCGCGTCCGTGCCGCCGTCGACGTCGGCTTCGGTGGCACCGCCGGCGGGCGCGTCGCGGGAGGCGTTGGTGCCCGCGTTGCAGGCGGCGCAGAAGCAGGCGGGTGACCTGGTGGCGTCGGTCGAGGCGCACCGGGTGGGGTTGGTCGCCTCGGTGGCGGCCGGGTGCGCGAGCCTGGTGGAGGCGCTGTCGTGAGCGTGGAGGCGGTGCAGGACGCGTTGGCCGCGGAGCACGCGGCGGTGTGGACGTACGGGTTGGTGAGCGCGTTCATCGCGGTGCCGCAGCAGTCGGCGACGGTGGCGGACGGCGCCACGGCCCACCGGGCTCGGCGGGACGCGACGGAGCGGTGGTTGCGCGACGCCGGTGCCACGCCCCGACCCCCGGCGGCGGCCTACCTGCCGCCCCAGCCGGTGGACAGCGCGGCGTCGGCCGTGGCGGCGCTGATCGCGGTGGAGACGGATGCGTGCGTGGCGTGGCGCGGTGTGCTGGAGAGGACCGGTGACGCGGCGTTGCGGACATCGGCGTTGGACGCGTTGACGGTGTCGGCGGTGCGGGCGACGCGGTGGCGGAAGGTGGCCGGGGTGACGCCGACCTCGATCGCGTTCCCGGGTGCCGGGGTCGGCTGATCAGGCGTTGAGGTCGGCGGCGAGGCGGAAGGCGTCGTTGCTGATCCGCTTCATCAGCTGGTTGTGCGCGGTCTCGTCGGGGCCGTGCTTGACCGAGTCCGATTCGATGATGATCACGTCGCGGTCCTGCTGGCGGGCGGCGAACCCGCCGTTGGCCAGGGTGGTCAGGCTCGGCACCCGGACGGCGCCGTCCTTGACCAGGTCGTTGACGTTGCCGGTGCCGTCGCGGGTGGTCAGGTCCTTCAGCTTGGCGGCGTCCTCGGCCGTCTTCATCCGCACGATCGACACGGACGTGTAGACCCTCAGCCCATCAGGCGTGGTCGTCGTGTACAGACCGCGAGTGAGCTGCTGGCACGGCGTGTTCGTCAGGAACGTCTTGGTCTGCCCGTAGGCGTGCGACGCGCAGTCGCTGTCCTTCAGCGGCTCGGGCACGTCCGGCGACGCGGTGAACGCGAACTCGCCCGCCGGGGTGGACGTGGTCGCCGGTGTGCCGGTCGGGGTGTTGTTCTTCGGCATCACGACCAGCCACACCAGCCCGGACACCACGGCCACCCCGAGCAGGCCCAGGCCCTTGAGCACCATCCCGCGGCGCGAGCGCGGCGCGGGGGCCGCGGGCCCGCCACGGGGCGGGGGCGGCGAGCTCAGCAGCGAGTCCAGCTGCCCGATCTCCGACCGCCACAGGGGCGCGGTGTCGGACGGCCGGATGGGCGGGATCCGCTGCGTCACCTCTTCGGGTGATTCGGGAGGAACCGACACAAAGACCCACGGTAACGGACGAGGGTCAGTCGAGCGCCCTGAGCACCTGATCGACATCGTCCATCGTGTTGTACAGGTGGAACGCCAGGCGGGCGCGGCCCGCGCGGGTGCTGGAGCGCACGCCGGCCTTCGCGAGGCGGTCGGAGGGCAGGTCGAGGGACACGATCGCCGAGCCTCGCGGTGGCAGGCCCAGACCGGTGAGCAGGGCGTCGGCCAGGGTGACGTTGTGGTCGCGGACCGCGGCCAGGTCGAGCGAGGCCAGGTAGGGCAGCGACACGGCGGCACCGAACTGGGCCAGCCAGACCGGGGAGAGGTCGAGGCGGCGGGCGTCGGGCGCCAGCCGGAGCGGCAGGCCGTAGACGGTGTCCCAGGGGTCGTCACCGGCGTGCCAGTTCGCGGCGACGGGCACGGTGCGTTCCAGGGCGGACGGTGAGCACGCGAGCCAGGCGCAGCCGCGGGGTGACAGCAGGAACTTGTAGCCGATGGCCACGACCCAGTCGGCCCAGTGCAGGTCCAGGGGCAGCCAGCCGACGGCCTGGGAGGCGTCCAGCAGCACGGGCACGCCGGTGGCGCGCAGGCCGTCGAGGTCGACGACGCGGCCGTCGGCGGACTGCACGACGCTGACGGCGACGAGGTCGTGCCGGGGAGCTTCGGCCACGATGGCGTCGAGATCGACTTCGGTGACCCGCAGGCCGCGGGCGGCGAAGGGGAACGTCAGGCTGGTGAACTCGCCGCGGGCCACGAGGACCGACGCGTCGGCGGGCAGACCGGCCGCGACCAGGGCGACGAGCTGGGACGCCGAGGCGCCCATGGCGACGCGTTCGGACGGCACGCCGACGAGTTGGCCGAACGCCCGGCGCGCGGTGGTCGCGTGCTCGTCGGCGGCGCCCGGTCCGTCCGCGCCGACCGCCCACCGGCGCACGGCGTCCGCGACGGCCTCGGCGGTGGGGGTGGGCGGGACGCCGACGCTCGCGGTGTTCAGGTAGCCGAGGGGGACGTCGAAGGTCGAGCCGAAGGCGGAGCGCATGAGATCATCACACGGTCTCGGCGACCGCGCCGTCCACCGATTTGCGGTTCTTGCGCCGGGCGTAGACCTGCTTGCGGGTGCGGGCGACGACCTCGCCCGAGGAGTCCAGCACGTCGGTGGAGAACCAGAGCAGGGCCTTGTTGTTGTCCGCGGCTTGGGAGCGCAGCTCGTCCAGGTGCTCGTCGGTCAGGTGGAACTCGGCGTGGACGGTGCCGCGGCCGGGCTTGACGAACTCGATCTCGCCCGCCCGGTCCCACACCAGGTGCTCGCGGCCGAGGTGGTGGAGCACGAGCAGCATCCAGAACGGGTCGGTCATCGCGAACAGCGAGCCGCCGAAGTGGGTGCCCACGTAGTTGCGGTTCCACCAGTGCAGCCGCATCCGGACCTTGACGTGGCGGTAGTCGTCGGACAGCTCGACCACGCGGATGCCGGCGAACAGGAACGGTGGCCACAGGTTCATGCCGCGGCGCAAACGGGATGCCTTCACGGCGGCTATGTTACCAGCGAGTAATTAGCGTTAGTGCAGGGTGATGACGTTCTTCGTCACCTTCGCGGCGGCGTCCGAGCAGAGGAACGCGATCACACCCGCCACGTCCTCGGGCTGGGAGACGTCGTGCTCGGCGCGCACCGCGTCGTTGACCCAGCCCGTGTCGGTGACGCCCGGCTTGACCACGTTGGACGTGATGCCGTGCGGCCAGAGCTCGGTGGCCGCGGACATGGCGTAGTTGTCCAGCGCCGCCTTCGCCGCGCCGTAGGACACCTCGCTGGGGAAGCCGAGCGGGCCGCCGGAGGTCAGGCCGACGATGCGGCCCCAGTTGCCGCCGCGGGCGATGTGGCGGCGGGCGAACTCGGCGATCAGCAGCGCGCCCGCGCGGGCGTCCACGGCGAACTGCGCGTCGAACGTCTGCGGCGTGACGGCTTGGAGCACCCGGCCGAACTGGTCGGTCTCCACGGCCAGGAACGTGTCCTGCACCCAGCTGGAGGCGTTGTTGACCAGGATGTCGACCGGGCCGAAGACGCGTTCCGCGGTGTCGAACAGCGTGGTGGGCGCCAGCGGGTCGGTGAGGTCGATCTCGAGCGCGTGCGCCTTGCCACCCGCTTCGGTGATGGCGGCGACGACGTCGTCCGCGTCCGACTCGCGGGCGGTGAAGTACTCGCGCGGCAGGCTCGGGTCCGGCGCGGGCACGAACCGCAGGTAGGAGATGAGGACGTTGACACCCTGGGCCGCGAGGGCCTTGGCGGTCGCGGCGCCGATGCCCTGGTTGGCGCCGGTGACGATCGCGGTGTGGATCACGACGGCATCGTGCCTGATCGGGCGCCGGCGGCGCACGGCGTTTTAAGCTCTCCAGGCATGCGCAGCGAAGAGATCGAGGTCCGCACCGGCTCGACCGAGGTCGTCCACGACCTCACCCGCGCGTGCGAGGACTTCCTGGCCGACGTGGACGGCGACGGGCTGCTGCACGTCTGGGTGCCGCACGCGACCGCGGGCCTGGCGGTGCTGGAGACCGGCGCGGGCAGCGACGACGACCTGCTGGCCGCGTTGCGCGAACTGCTGCCCGCGGACGGGCGGTGGCGGCACCGGCACGGGACCCCCGGTCACGGTCGTGACCACGTGCTCCCCGCGCTCGTGCCGCCCTACGCGACGATCCCGGTGCTAGGCGGTGTGCTGGCGCTGGGCACCTGGCAGTCCGTCTGCCTGGTCGACACCAACGTCGACAACCCCGTCCGCAAGGTCCGGTTCACCTTTCTTCCCGGGTAGCAGCAGGAGGGCCAGGCCCGCGGCGGCGAGCCCCGCGAACACCCAGACCTGGGCGGCGTCCAGCGACCCACCGTGCAGCAGCGCGCGCAGCCCTTCGGTGGAGAACCGGAACGGCGTCCACGACCACAGCAGCGTCCGGTAGACGGGGTCGATCAGCTCCGGCACCTGGCCCGCGACGGCGGGCGCCATCAGGTACAGCGGCCCGAGCACGGCCATCGCCCGGATGCCGAGCAGCCTCAGCAACGCGCCTTGGACCAGCGCGAACGCCGCGCCGACCAGTGCGAGGTAACCGAGCACGTCCGCGGTGAGCGGGAGCGCCGAGTCCCAGAGGGCGAAGAAGCCCGCCACGACGGCGACGCCGAGCACGGTCGTGGTGACGACGCCCGTCAGCCGGCCGACGGGGGTCTCCTTGCGCGCGACCATGGTGAACGCCGCGGCGGCGACCAGGCCCGCGATCCACAGCAGCGCGGTCGCGGCCAGCGGCGCGGTGCGACCGGCGGCCGAGGACGGGTTGAGCGTGACGGTTTCGGCTCGCATGCCGGCGCCTTGGGCGACGCCGGACAGCACTTGCTGGGCGATCTGCGTGCCGGACGGGTTCACCGCGCCGGAGAGCACCACGGTGGCGCCGTCGGGCGCGAGTTCGAGCACTCCGTAGACCTGTTGGCGGGACAGGAGGTCCCTCGCCTCGTCGGGCGTGGCGACGCGCCACGAGACCTCCGCGGTGCCGCTGCCGGCGAGCTTGTCCGCGACGCCGCGCAGCGGTGGTGGCGCGTCGGTGCCGACGGCGACCGCCAGCGGTACCGCGTCCGGGTGGACCGTCGCTTGGACGCCGAACGTCAGCAGGCCCAGGACGAGCGCGACCACCGCGCCCGCGACGGCGGTGGCCACCGCGATGACCGACGGCGGCCGGTCGTGCAGTGCGGCCATGGCGTCCTCCTCAGTAGTTCATCATGTGTTGAATTAGAGGCTACGTCCGATCGGGTGGCGAAGTCAACGCGTGCTGAATTAATCGGAGCGGTCCTGGCCGCGATCCGCACCGGGTACGGTTTGGCCGTGACATACCCAGGTGACGGGCAGTCCGGCTGGGGCGGCCAGCCCAACCAGGGCGATTGGGGCCGGCAGGACCAGGGCTACCCGCAGCAGGTCTACCCGCAGAACTACGGCGGCTCCTACGGCGGTCTCGGGGTGTTCTCCGGCGGTGACGAGCCGCCACCCAAGAAGAGCAAGACCAAGATGTGGCTGGCGATCGGCGCCGTCGTCGTCGTGCTGGTCGGTGGCGGCGTGACCGCGTACGTGCTGACCCGACCGGACGACCAGGTCCCGATCGCGCAGAACACGACCAGCAGCACGGCCACGACGACGACCAAGCCGTCCACCACGGCCAAGTCGACGCCGTCGAGCGCGCCGCCACCCAGCTGCGAGGCCGCCAAGCAGGGCTGGAACTGCCTGCCCGTCCCCTCGCTGTCGTACAGCTACGACGTGCCCAAGGGCTGGACGCCGGTGAACAGCTCCGCGCCGGTCGAGGGCATGCCGGACGTGAAGCTGATCGGCCTGACCGTCACCGGCGCGTACGACTGCGACGGCCGGGAGTTCACCCGCGGCGGCGCGGGCGGTGTCGTCGTGCCGCAGACCGACCTGACCGCGGTGGCCAAGGACTTCGCCCAGAAGCTCGCCACCCAGTACTACAAGTCCGCGCCGAAGTCCGAGGTCGAGCTCGGCGAGCCGAAGCCGGTGACGGTCGCGGGCAACATCGAGGGCGTGCAGGTCGACGCCGTGGCCACCACTTCCGGCGACGAGTGCCTGGCCACCAAGGGCGTGGTGAAGGTCCTGGTCCTCAAGGGCGACAAGGGCTTCCACGTGTTCATGGCCAACGGCGACCTCGAAGGCGGACCGGACGAGCCGAAGCCGCCGACAGACGCCGACCTGCAGGTCATGGTCGACTCCGTGAAGCCGCTGAGCCGGTGAGCTACACCGGGCTGGGCGTCTACCAGCAGCAACCGCCGAAGCGGCCGAACCGCGCACCGCTGTGGATCGCGTTGGCCGTGGTCGCCGTGCTCGTCATCGGCGGCGGCGTCACCGCGTTCGTACTGCTGAACTCCGGTGACGACCGGGCCGTGCCACCGACCTCTTCGACCACGTCCACGCCCGAGCCGGAGTGGCAGCCGGTGGACGACTCGCAGGCGGGCGTGGCCTACGAGCTGCCGCCGTCGTGGGAGTTCAGCGGCGCCGGCGCGTCCGGGCGGATCAGGCTGACCACGTCGTACGTGTCGCGGCCGTTCCAGTGCCAGGGGCGCAGCATGATCCAAGCGCAGGCGGCGGCCGGTTCGATCATCGACGACGACCCGGAGCAGGTCGCCACCGAGTTGGTGAACCGGATCGCGGCGGGCGGGTACACGGTGAACGGCGCGGCGCCCGAGATCGGCGAGCCGCGGGTCGAGTCGGCCGACGACGACGTGGTGCGGGTCAGCGTCGAGGTGACGCCGAAGTCGGCCAACGCCTGCTACGCGCCCAAGGCCACGGTCAGCGCGGTGGCGCTGCGCAACGGGTCCAAGGTGTCGGTGTTCGTGCTCAACGTCGCCGAGGGCGGGCCGCACGTGGCCGAGGGACCGTCCGAGGACGACGTGAAGCGCATCCTGGGGAGCGTGCGGCTGTCGTGAACACGTTGGTGCTGTGGGACATCGACCTGACGTTGATCGACGCGCGCGGCATCGGGCGCGACTGGTACCGCACCGCGTTCCGCGCGACGTCGGGCCTGGAGCTCGTGCGCATGCCGACCTTCCCCGGCCGCACCGAACGCGCCATCACGCGGGAACTGTTGACGGCGCACGACCTGGAGCCCACCGAGGAACTGGTCGCCCGGATGCACGCGGCGCTGATCGACGTGGCCACGCGGGAACGGGACCAGCTGCCGGCCCGGGGGCACGTGCTGCCTGGCGCCCTGGCGGCGCTGAAAGCGTTGGCGGAGCGCGAGGACGTCGTGCAGTCGCTGGTCACCGGCAACCTCGTGGAGATCGCCCGGTACAAGCTGGCCGCGTTCGGGCTGGACGAGCACCTGGACTTCGAGATCGGCGGCTACGGCTCGGTGTCCGAGCACCGGCCCGCGCTGGTCCTGGAGGCCGTGCGGCTGGCCACGGCCAAGCACACCCGCGAGTTCCGGTCTGTGGTCATCGGCGACACGCCGCACGACGTGGACGCCGCGCTGCACCACGGCGCCGTCGCCATCGGTGTCGCGACGGGCCGCAGCAGCGCCGAGGAACTGCGGGAAGCGGGCGCGCACGTCGTGCTGGAGGACCTGTCCGACACGACGACCGTGCTGCGGGCTGTGTCGGGTTGAAGTCCGGGCGGGCACGCGCGTGCCCGCCCGGAGCGGCTCAGCCCTTGACGACGTTCAGCAGGTGCTGGACGGCGTTGTCGAGCGGCACCTCTTCGCGCTCGCCCGTGCGGCGGTCCTTGACCTCGACCAGGCCGTTCGCCAGGCCGCGGCCCACCACCAGGATCGTCGGCACGCCGATCAGCTCGGCGTCGGCGAACTTCACGCCCGGGCTCGCCTTGCGGTCGTCCAGCAGCACCTTCAGGCCCGCTGCGGACAGCTCGCCCGCGAGCTTCTCGCCGCCCGCGAGCAGCGTCTCGTCCTTGCCCGCCACGACCACGTGCACGTCGGCGGGCGCCACGTTGCGCGGCCAGATCAGGCCGCGGTCGTCGTGGCTCTGCTCGGCGATCACGGCGACCAGGCGGGACACGCCGATGCCGTAGGAGCCCATGGTGATCCGGATCGGCTTGCCGTCCGGGCCGAGCGCGTCCAGCGAGAACGCGTCCGCGTACTTGCGGCCCAGCTGGAAGATGTGCCCGATCTCGATGCCACGCGCCGAGACCAGCACGCCCTTGCCGTCGGGCGACGCGTCGCCCTCGCGGACCTCGGCCACGTCGATCGTGCCGTCGGGGGTGAAGTCGCGGCCGCAGACCAGGTCCACCACGTGGTGGTCGGCCTTGTCCGCGCCGGTGACCCACGCCGTGCCGCGCACCACGCGCGGGTCGACCAGGTACTCGACCCCGTTCGCCTGCAGCGCCGCCGGGCCGATGTAGCCCTTGACCAGGAAGGAGTTGCGGGCGAAGTCCGCGTCCTCCAGCATGGCCACCTCGGCGGGCTCCAACGCCGCTTCGAGGCGCTTGACGTCGACCTCGCGGTCACCGGGCAGGCCGATGGCCAGCAGCGTCCAGTCCTCCTCGCCGGGCTTCTTGATCTTCACCAGGACGTTCTTCAGGGTGTCCGCGGCGGTGAAGGTGCGGTCGGTGTTGGCGTTGAGGAAGTCCACCAACGTCTTGATGGTCGGCGTGTTCGGCGTGTGGTGGACCTGCGCCTCGGGCTTCGTCGCCGGGTCCTGCTCGGCGGGCGCGGGCGTGACCACGGCCTCCACGTTCGCCGCGTAGCCGGACTCCGTGCTGCGGACGAACGTGTCCTCGCCGGTCTCGGCGACGGCCAGGAACTCCTCCGACGCCGAACCGCCCATCGCGCCGGACGTGGCGGAGACGATCACGTACTCCAGGCCGAGCCGGTCGAAGATGCGGATGTAGGCCTCGCGGTGCTGCCGGTAGGACTGCGCCAGGCCCTCGTCGGCGAGGTCGAAGGAGTAGGAGTCCTTCATCAGGAACTCGCGGCCGCGCAGGATGCCCGCGCGGGGACGCGCCTCGTCGCGGTACTTGGTCTGGATCTGGTAGAGCGTGACCGGGTAGTCCTTGTACGAGGAGTACTCGCCCTTCACGGTGAGCGCGAACAGCTCCTCGTGGGTGGGGCCGAGCAGGTAGTCGGCGCCCTTGCGGTCCTTGAGGCGGAAGAGGTTGGGGCCGTACTCGGTCCACCGGTTCGTCGCCTCGTAGGGCTCCTTCGGCAGCAGCGCGGGGAACTGGATCTCCTGCGCGCCGAAGGCGTCCATCTCCTCGCGCACGACCTGCTCGATGTTGCGCAGCACCCGCAGCCCCAGCGGCAGCCACGAGTAACCGCCCGGCGCGACGCGGCGCACGTAGCCGGCGCGGACCAGCAGCTTGTGGCTGGGTACTTCGGCGTCGGCCGGGTCCTCGCGCAGGGTGCGCAGGAACAGCGACGACATCCTCGTGATCACGGTGGGCGCTCCTCGTGGGCGGGTTGTCCGGGAAAGGGTAGTGAACCGGGTCTGATCAGTTCCAACGGGTTCCCGGTCGACGCGCGGGGCCGGAATTGTCGGTGGTCGGGTCTAGCGTGCCCGGCCATGACCATCGGCATCGACATGATCACCATCGACACGGCGGACCCGCGGCGGCTCGCGGACTTCTGGACCAAGGCGCTCGGCACGTCGATCCAGCACGACTGGGGCGAGTTCCTCATCCTCGCCCCGACGGGCGAGGGCGCGCCGCCACTGGCGTTGCAGCGCGTGGACGACCCGACACCGGGCAAGAACCGGGTGCACTTCGACTCCCACGTGGACGACCGCGCGGCTGAGGTGGCACGGCTGGTGGAGCTGGGCGCGACCGAGGTCGCCGAGCACACCGTGCCGGGCCTGACCTGGACCGTGCTGGCGGATCCGGACGGCAACCAGTTCTGCGTGGGCCAGTCGAGCTGAGCCGGGGACCGGGCTCGGTCGGGCTGGGCTGAGCCGGGGGCCGGGGGCCGGGCCGGGGCGGGCCGGATCCGGGGGGACCGGTCGGGCCGGGTGCCGGCAGGGCTGGCGGGGGGCATGGCTGGGCCGGGCTCAGCGGCGGCCGGGGTGGACGGTGGCCGGGCTCAGCGGTGGCCGGGGGCGGGGCTGGGCTGTGTTCGGTTGAGGCGGGCGCCGGAGGGGAGCGGTCGGGGTGGGCGCATAGGCTTGGCCGTCGTGTTGGTACTGCTGCCCCCGTCGGAGACCAAGGCCCTCGGTGGGTCCGGTGCGCCGCTCGACCTCGACCTGCTCTCGCACCCGGAACTCACGCCGGTGCGCGGCAAGCTGGTCGACGCCCTGGTCGACCTCGCCGCCGACGTGCCCGCGAGCCTGGCCGTGCTCGGGTTGTCCGAACGCCAGGCCGGCGAGGTGGGGCGCAACGCCGAGCTGCGCCGCTCCCCCACGCTGCCCGCGCTGGCCCGCTACACGGGGGTGCTGTACGACGCGCTGGCACTGGAGGAGTTGACCAAGACCGAGAAGTCACGGGCCTTCGCCCGCCTCTCGGTGGCCTCGGCGCTGTTCGGCGTCGTCGGCGGCGGCGATCCGATCCCGGCCTACCGGTTGTCCGGCGGCAGCGTGCTGCCGTCCGTCGGGCCGCTCGGCGGGCTGTGGCGGCCCGCGCTGGAACCGGTGCTGGCGGCGGCCGACGAGTTCGTGGTCGACCTGCGGTCCAGTCCGTACACCTCGCTGGCCCGCGTCCCCGGCGCCGCCGTGGTCCGCGTGGTCACCGAGGACGGCAAGGGGCGCCGCAACGCGGTGAGCCACTTCAACAAGGCGCACAAGGGCCGGCTCGCGCAGGCGATCGTCAAGTCGCGGTCCGAGCCCACCGACCTCAAGGGGCTGATCAGGGTTGCGGTCCGGGCCGGGCTCCGGGTCGAGCCGACCGGCGCGCGGACCGCCGACCTGATCGTCTGACGGTCCGCGCGCCTCACGCCGAACGGACCGGGTGGACCGGGCGCACGGGCACGGCCCGCCGGCGCTGGTCGGCGCGGTTCGGGGTCGAGTGCGCGGCGGTGGCTCGCAGGTCGGCCAGCACGCGCGGCGCGTCGCGGTCCCCGGCTTGAGCACTGCCCGCCAGCCGGGAGCCCAGGTGGAGTTGTCGCTGGTGGTTGCGCTCCAGGCCGTAGACCACGAGGGCGACGACCGCCAGGGCGATGAGGATCGAAGTCATGGCACTAACTGTGCGATGCGCAAGAATCCGCCACAATTGGCAGTCTTGCCGTTGTGCGTCAAGATCCTGCCAAGTAGTGTGATGGCATGCTGCGCACCGTTGCCGCCGTCGTCATGGACGGCGTGGCACCGTTCGAGTTCGGCGTGGTCTGCGAGGTCTTCGGCGTCGACCGCACCGACGACGGCGTGCCACCGATCGACTTCCGGGTCTGCGCCGAGCGCCCCGGCAAGCCGCTGCGCACCAGCATCGGCGTCTCCCTGATCCCCGAGCACGGCCTCGACGCGCTGGTCGACGCCGACCTGGTCGCGGTGGCCGCCGTGACGACCCGTCAGGGGTACCCGCCCCAACTGCTCGAAGCCGTCCGCGAAGCCCACCGACGGGGCAGCACGCTGCTGTCGGTGTGCACGGGCGCGTTCGTGCTCGGCGCGGCGGGCCTGCTGGAGGGCCGCCGCTGCACCACCCACTGGCACCACGCCGCCGCGCTCGCCGAGCGCTTCCCCGACGCCAAGGTCGACCCGGACGTGCTGTTCGTGGACGACGGCGACATCGTGACCAGCGCGGGCACGGCCGCGGGCATCGACGCGTGCCTGCACGTGGTCCGTCGCGAGTTCGGTGCGGCCGTCACGGCGACCATCGCGCGCCGCATGGTCGTCGCACCTCAACGCGAGGGCGGCCAGCGCCAGTTCGTCGCGCTGCCCACGCCACCGAACCAGGCCGACAGCCTCCAGCCGCTGCTGGCGTGGCTGCAGGACCGGCTCGACGCCGAGCACACCGTCACGAGCCTGGCCGAGCGCGCGAACATGTCGGAGCGCACGTTCGCCCGCCGCTTCGCCGCCGAGACCGGCACGACGCCGCACCGCTGGCTGACCACCCAACGGGTCCTGCGCGCCCGCCAGCTCCTGGAGGAGACGCAGCTCACCGTGGAGGACGTGGCGCACCGCAGCGGCTTCGGCACGGCCGCGTTGCTGCGTCACCACTTCACCGCCGTGGTGGGTGTGCCCCCAAAGGATTACCGACGGTCGTTTTCACACCGCTGACCGCCATTTGCGTGACGGAACGTCGGGATTTGTCACCTCACGTGAGGGTGATGACAGAATGCGCGGGTGACCACCGACACACCCGACGACGCCTCCGGCAGGACGCTCCCGGCACCGGTCACCCCCGCCCAGTTGCGGGGGGTCACCGAGGACCTGCGGACCGACGCGCTCGACGCGCCGGAGACCTTGAAGCGGGTGTGGTCCGGGCTGTGCCTGGCCCGGCTGCTCGGCCTGCGCCTGGCCCTGGCCGACGGGACGTGGCGGCAGCGGCAGATCAACGCGGAGTCGCTGGAGCACCAGCTCGCGCACGACCTCGGCACGTCGGCGACGTTCGCGGACACCGCGCTCACCCTGCCGGGCACCACGACGCCGACCCCTCTCCGGCCGGACGAGGTGGACGACGCCGTGGCCGCGTTGGTGGACTTCAGCGGCACGGCCCGGGAGCGGATGCTGGCCGTCGCGCCGCGCGCCTCGCAGTGGCACGACGAACGCGTGCTGCGGCACGACTCGCTGGTGATCCGCCAGCTGGCGGCGGCCTGGCTGGGCGAACGCGCCGGCTACCGCGTGGAGACGCGATAAATCGGTTGCGCCCGCGCGGCACGGCCGGGCAGCCTGTGCCCGTACGCGAAGAGCGCCGGTGGTGGCAGACCACGGCGGAGTCGAGGAGGTGCCAGATGGCGACAGCTGTCCGGGACGTGGCACCGACCCGTCCGCTCGCCCCGCTCGCCTGACGCGAACCCGCGCGAAGGACCACACCGCGCCGGGTGGGGGCGATCACTCCCACTTCACCTGGAGCTCATCCAGTGCGCGAGCACGATCAGTACACCGATTTCGAGGCCGAGTTCGACCACGCCGACGACCTCAAGTGGCGTGCCAAGAAAGCGAAGAAGGCCTCCGCCCGCACCGAGGGCGACGTCGAGCCGGGCCGTCGCGGCCGGCTCACCGAAGAGGCCAAGGACCGCCTCGCCCAAATGCGGGAGGACGCCGTCGCGGCGGACGTCCCGGAGGACGGCGACCGCTGGTCCACCTGGGGCGACGCCGACCAGGGGCCGAAACCGCACCCGGAGTGGCTGGTCACGGACCTGTCCGCGGTGGACCGCGAGCTGGGGATCGTGAAGACCGGCAAGGAGGCGGACGTCTTCCTGCTGGAACGCGCGTTGCCCGGCACCGACCGGTCGTGCCTGCTGGCCGCGAAGCGGTACCGCAGCAACGACCACCGGCTGTTCCACCGGGACGCGGGCTACCTCGAAGGCCGTCGCATGCGGCGGTCCCGGGAGATGCGCGCGATGGCGAACCGCAGCGCGTTCGGCCGCAACCTCATCGCCGAGCGGTGGGCCGTGGCCGAGTTCGCCGCGCTGGCGACGCTGTGGCAGTCGGGCGCACCCGTGCCCTACCCGGTGCAGCGCGACGGCACCGAACTGCTGCTGGAGTTCGTCGGCACGGACGGCGCGGCGGCGCCGAGGCTGGCGCAGCTGCGGCCGGAGCCGGACGAGCTGCTCGACCTGTGGCGGCAGCTGGTGGACGCGCTGGGCGTGATGGCGTCCGCGGGGATGGCCCACGGGGACCTGTCCGCGTTCAACCTGATGGTGCACGACGGTCGGCTGGTCGTGATCGACCTGCCGCAGGTGGTGGACCTGGTGGCGAACCCGCGCGGGCCGGAGTTCCTGGAACGGGACGTGCGCAACGTGGCCGGCTGGTTCACCGCGCGCGGCCTCGCGCCGGAGCTGGCGGAGCCGCACGGCGTCACCGAGATGCTGCTGGACCTGGCCGGTCTGCGCTGAGGTCGCGGTGACCACTTCGGGGTCGCACACCCGAAGTGGTCACCGCGCGGATCCGCGGTTGCTCCGTTCAGTTGGTGCGCATCGCGTCGGATTGCGGGCGTGAGGTGCACGCCTATGCCCTGTGACGTGCACTTTTGAGGATTCTCACGAGCACCGGGAACGTGCGCGGGATCGCCGCGTTCACCACCCGTGTGCGCGAGAACACCGCCGGGATGACGAACTCCGGCGCGTGATCAGCTAGACTGAGTGGTGCACCGCCCGGTGGCGCCACAGAGCGCCCCAGGCCGCCAGAGTGGCCGGTGGTGCTTCCCAACCACTATCGGCGCGATCCGCGCGCCGGGCCCGTCCCCGCGATCGCGCCTGCTCAAGCAGAGCAATCCTCGAGACGTGCCGTGTCCCGGAGGTTTGTTTTGCCGACAATGTCCCAAGGCCGTTCCGAGCGCCCCCAGTTCCGCAAGCCCCGCAGCAACCGGCGCCCAGGCCAGGGCAACCGTCGTCCCGCTCCCACCGCGGAGCTGACGACCACCATCCCCGAACACGTCGAGAGCACGATGCCCGAGGGCCCGCTGCCCTCGTTCGCCGAGCTGGGCCTGTCCGACGAGCTGCTCCGCGCGCTCGAGCAGGCGGGCATCACCGAGCCGTTCCCCATCCAGGCCGCCACGCTGCCGGACGCCATGGCGGGTCGTGACATCCTCGGTCGCGGTCAGACCGGCTCCGGCAAGACGCTGGCGTTCGGCCTTGCGCTGCTGTCCCGCCTGACCGGTGGTCGGGCCAAGCCGCTCAAGCCGCGCGCGCTCGTGCTCGTGCCGACCCGTGAGCTGGCGATGCAGGTCGAGGAAGCCCTCAGCCCGTTCGCCCGCGCGCTGGGCCTGTGGTGCCGCACGGTCGTCGGCGGCACGTCGTTCCCGCGTCAGGTCGACGCGCTGCGCCGTGGTGTCGACCTGCTGATCGCCACCCCCGGCCGGCTGTCCGACCACGTGCGGCAGGGCACGGCCGACCTGTCCGAGGTCATGTTCACCGCGTTGGACGAGGCCGACCAGATGGCGGACATGGGCTTCATGCCGCAGGTCCGGGCGATCCTCGACCTGACGCCGCAGAACGGCCAGCGGTTGCTGTTCTCCGCCACGCTCGACGGCGACGTGGACAAGCTCGTCCGCCAGTACCTGCACGACCCGGTGGTCCACTCGGTCTCGCCGCCCACGGGCAGCGTCACCACGATGGAGCACCACCTGCTGTTCGTGTCCGCCGAGGACAAGCAGAACGTGGTCACCGAGGTCGCCGCGCGCGAGGGTCGCACGATCATGTTCGTGCGCACCAAGCACCACGTGGACCGGTTGGCCAAGAAGCTGCGGTCGATGGGCGTGCACGCCGGTGCGCTGCACGGCGGGAAGGCGCAGAGTGCGCGCACGCGTGTGCTGGGCCAGTTCCGCGAGGGCACCATGCCGGTGCTGATCGCCACCGACGTGGCGGCGCGCGGCATCCACGTGGACGACGTGAGCCTCGTGGTCCACGTCGACCCGCCCGCCGACCCGAAGGACTACCTGCACCGTGCCGGTCGCACGGCGCGGGCCGGCCAGTCGGGCACGGTCGTCACGCTGGTCACGCACGACCAGCGGCGGGCCGTGCAGGGCCTGACGTCGCGGGCGGGCATCCGTCCGACGTCGACCAAGGTCCGTCCGGGTGACGAGGAGCTGGTCCGCATCACGGGTGCCCGCGTGCCGAGCGGGGTTCCGGTCGTGGAGCCGGAGGTCCCGGTGCGCGCCCGTCGTGGTGGCGGCGGTGGCCCTCGCCGCAACGGCGGCGGCAGCGGTGGCGGCTTCGGCGGCTTCCGCGGCGGCCGTTCCGACCGGGACCGCGGCGGCTCGGGCCGTCCCCGCCGGGTGGCGCAGCACTAGTCCACAGCCGACCGCCGCACCGGCCTCTGACACCCGAAATTGTCAGACCCTTGTGGCAACATAAAAGCAGGGGTCCCCTTTGCCGGGGACCTCTGCTTCGGCGTTTTCCGCCGGCCTTCGCTCCGACCGCGCGTCGTGCACGGTGGCCCAGGTAGGCGTTGGTACCCCAGGTCAGGCGCGCTGCGGTCGACGGCACCCCTTCAGTCCTCTGTGGACCTGGCCGCCTCCGTCCGCGGGTCGCCGCAGCGGGCGCTCACCGAGTGGGCGGAATCCGCGGGCGGCCGCGTGTTCCGCCCCTCGGGCCGCCCGGCTCGAAGCCTCTCGCGGTGCGGCGAGGCCGCTGAGAACCCGCAGGCGCCGTCACCTCCGTGCGCCGCCGGGACCGGTGAGCGCGGGAGTCGCCGGAATCGCTCGGCGAGCGTCCCGCACCGGAACTAGCTCAACAGCGCGTCGGCACGGGTGGTGCGCATGTGCAGCACGTGCCGACCTTCACGGCGGGTCGTCACCAGGCGTGCGGCCCGCAGCACGCCGAGGTGCTGGGACACCGCACCCGCCGTGACGCCGAGCGCCGCGGCCAGGTCCGCCGTGCTCTTCGGCGCTTCGAGCAACGTGAGCAGGTGGGCGCGGGTGCGGCCGATCAGGGCGGCCAGGTCGTGCGGTGTCCCCCGGTCCTCCCACAGGGTGCCGATGCCGCGGGCCGGGTAGCGGAGCACGCCCTGGCCGACCGGGTCGATCGCGATCCACGCCTTCGGCCAGCAGAACACGCTCGGGGACAGCACGAGACCGTGCTCGGCCAGGTCGACCCGGTGCTCGGGCTTGCGGTGCAGGACCAGTTCGCCGTCGGCCCACGTGACCTCGGGGTGCAGGTCGGGGAACACCGCCTCGACGCCCTTGTCGGCCAGGGTCGCGGCCCGCGCCGCGATGTCGGCCTCCAGCACCGCGGTGATCCGCTTCCAGTGCGGCGCGATGAGCCGGTCGTGGCAACGCCGGATGACGTCGGCCTCGGGTCGCGCGACCTGCCGCAGTTCGGCGTCCAGGTCGGGCATCCGCACGTTCGGTACGGGCATCAGGTCGGCCGGTTTCGCGGGACCCTCCAGCTTGGCCAGCAACGTGTCCACCCCGTCGATGCCGTCGAGCCGCTCCCGCGCCCACCGCACCCACGGCAGGTGCACGGCGTGCGCGCCCGGCGTGCGCAGCCCGTCGACCGCCATCACGGTCTCGAACACCGGTGAGTAGGCGAACCGCACCTTGGCCAGCCCCACCCCGGCGAGCCGCACCCACACCGCCACGACGTCCCCGTTCCACCCGACCGCGGCCATTGTCCCACCTGGACGGTGGCCAGCCCTACCTCGCACGGCATGGCCAGCACCAGTGATCTTGGGCGCGCGCCGGTCGAGGCTGGTGCCCATGACGAAGACGTGGCACCGGCCCACCCTGTGGTTGGCCGTGGTGATGGCGGTGGGCGCGCTGGGGTGCGCGGTGGCGATGCTGCTCGACGGGCGGGTGCTGCAAGGCGTGCCGCTGTGGGCGAAGCCGTTCAAGTTCTCGGTGTCGCTGGCGGTCTACTCCGCCGGCCTGTCGTGGATGCTCTCCGTGCCGCACCGGGGACGGCGGTGGACGTCCGGGCTCGCCACGTTCGCCACGGTGGTCATCTTCGTCGAGGTCGGGCTGATCGCCATCCAGTCCGCGCGGGGCATGTTCACCCACTTCAACTCGTCCGACGACCCGCTGAACCAGTTCGTCCAGGTCAGCTTCGGCACCGCGATCCCGGCGATGTTCCTGGCCAATGTGGCGCTGGCGCTGGTGCTGTCGTTCCAGCGCTTCGGCCGGCCGGACGTGCGCTGGGCCGTGCGGACCGGGCTGTACCTGGCGGTCCTGGGCATGTTCTCCGGCTACCTGATGGTCTTCAAGCGCAAGGAGTCCGTCGCGGTCGACGCGGCCGGCCGGGAGGTCGAACTGGTCGCCGGGCACAGCGTCGGCGTGCCCGACGGCGGCCCGGGCCTGCCGATCCTCGGCTGGAGCACCACCGGCGGCGACCTGCGCGTACCGCACTTCTTCGGGATGCACGGGCTGCAGGTGATGATCCTGCTGGCCCTGGGGCTGGCCGCGCTGGGCCTCGCCGAACGCGTCCGCACCCGCCTGGTCCTGGTGGGCGCCCTCGGCTACGCCGGGCTGTTCGCGCTGCTGGTCTGGCAGGCGTGGCGCGGCGAGCCGCTGGTCCACCCCGGCGGCACGACGTTGGCAGCCCTGGCCGGGCTGGTCGTGGTCGTGGCCGCCGGGGCGGTGTCGGCGCTCAGGACCGGAACGGCAGTTGCCCCGCCAACCCGGCAACCGGTCCCGCAACGATGATCGCGGGCGGGCGGATGCCGTGCTCGGCGATGTCCGCGGCCAGCGAGGCCAGCGTGGACCGCACGACCTTCTGCGTGCGGGTGCCACCCTCCTGGATGACCGACACCGGGGTGTCGCCCGGACGGCCCGCCATCAGGGCGTCCGCGAACGCCGCCGCCCGCTCCACCCCCATGAGGATCACGACCGTGCCGGACAGCCGCGCCAACGCCGACCAGTCGACCAGCGACCGCTCGTCGTCCGGCGCGACGTGGCCGGACACGACCACCACCTCGTGCGCCACGCCCCGGTGCGTCACCGGCACGTCGGCCAGCGCCGGCACGCCGAACGCGCTGGTCACGCCGGGCACGACGGTGACCGGAACGCCCGCCTCGGCGCACGCGATCAGCTCCTCGAAGCCCCGGCCGAACACGTACGGGTCACCGCCCTTGAGGCGGACCACGAACCGGCCCGCCTTGGCGTGGTCGACCAGCGTGGTGTTGATGAAGTCCTGCGTCGCCGCCCGGCCGTACGGGATCTTCGCCGCGTCCACCACCTCGACGTGCGGCGGCAGCTCGTCCAGCAGCTCGCGCGGCGCGAGGCGGTCGGCCACCACGACGTCGGCCCTGGCCAGCAGCCTGCGCCCGCGCACGGTGATCAGGTCGGGGTCGCCCGGGCCGCCGCCGACCAGCGCCACGCCCGCCGGCTGGTCGTGGTGGTCGGCGATCGAACCGTCGCGCAACGCCGACACCAGACCGTCGCGCACCCCGGCGGACCGGCGGTGCTGCCCGCCCGCGAGGACGCCGACCAGCAGGCCGTCGTGCTCGCCGACCGCCGGCGTCACGGCGGTGCCCTTCACGGCCACGTCGGCGCGCACGCAGAACACGCGGCGCTCCTCGGCGTCCGCCGTGACCCTGGCGTTCACCTCGGGCGAGGACGTGCAGGCCAGCACGTACCAGGCGCCGTCCAGGTCGCCCTCGGCGTACTCGCGGGCGTGCCACGTCGCCTCACCGCCCTCGACCAGGCCCTGGACCGCCGGGGTCACCTCGGGGGAGATCACCTCCACCCTGGCACCCGCCGCGACCAGCCTGGGCAGCCTGCGCTGGGCGACCGTGCCGCCGCCCACGACGACGACCCGCCGCCCGGTCAGGTCCAGGCCCACGAGGTAGTGCTGTTCACCGTGCATGGGTAGAAGCATCCACACCAGACATGTCCTGTCCAACCCGGGTGCTTCACATCACGGCGCTACCTCTGCTCGATCCACGCGTCCACGGCATTCGACCGGCAGCGGATCTTGGTCCGGGCCGTGCTGTTGATGATGGTGTGCCACGAACTGTCGACGGTCGTGCCGTCCACGCAGGAGGCGACCAGGCGGAACGACCCGCGGCCCTCGCACCTCCCCGAGGCCGCCTTGCCCTCGACCGACGTGATGCACGAGTGCAGGCCTTCCGCGGCGGAGGCCACGCCGGGCGCGGCGAGAAGCAGGACCAGCATCACGAGTAGTTGGCGCATGGCACCGCATCGAACACGCCGGACGTGCCCACGACCGGCAAGACACCCGGTCGTGGGCACGTCGCGGGTGGTTACAGCTGCGCCGTGATCACCGAGTAGTACGAGGCGATCCGCGCGTACACGCCCGGGTAGCCCGCGAGCGCGCAGCCCCGGCCGAACGAGGTGGCGCCGATCAGCTTGCCGCCCGCGACCAGCGGGCCGCCCGAGTCACCCTGGCAGGTGTCCACGCCACCCTGCGGGTAGCCGGCGCACACCATCGAGGTCGGGCTGTAGTTGGAGTAGGCCGAGCGGCAGGTCGAGTCCGACGTCACCGGCACGGTCGCGCCGAGCAGGTACCGCGAGGCCGAGCCGCCCGAGGACGTCGTGCCCCAGCCGTAGATCCGGGCGCTGGTGCCCGCCGCGTACAGGGCGGTGTCGGACGGGGTGGCCAGCGGCAGGTAGGTGGAGCTGATGCTGCTGCCCAGGGTCAGCACCGCGACGTCGTAGCCCGAGCTGGCGGTCCGGTAGCTGGGGTGCACCCAGATCCGGCTCACCGTGACCACGCGGCCCGCCGAGCTCAGCTTGTCGTCGCGGCCGTGCACCACGCGGGTGCTCGACGCGCTCCGGCCGCTCACGCAGTGCGCGGCCGTGACGACCTTGTTGGCCCGGACCAACGTGCCGCCGCAGAACTGGCCGCCGGAGCTGGTGGCCAGGTACACGACCCACGGGTAGGTGCTGGTGGACACGCGGGAGCCGCCGACGATGTACGGCGACACACCGGTGTCGGAGGACGTCTCGGCCGAAGCGGGAGCGGTGGTCATCAGACCGATCGCGGCCACCGTCGCGGCCAGGACGGTGAGCAGGCGACGCAGGGTTTTCGCCATGTCGATCCTTCCAGTGCAGGGACGCCCCTCGTGCGGGGCGCACCCTCCAGCTAGGACCAAGACGACGAACGCGACAACCGCCTTTCGACGGGCCGTCGGGACTTCACAGTTGACGAGTGACGCCCGTCACGCGGATGACATCCGCCCGAATCGGCCCGGCAACAACCGGTCCGGCGCCCGCCGCCACGAACGCCACCGCCGCGCCCGCCTCGGCCAGCCGCACCGCGCCGTCCGCCGCCACCCGCGTACCGGGCCGCAGCAGGTGCCGCACCTGCGCCACGCAGTCGGCGCTGCCCACCACGACCGACGCCCGCCGCAGCTCGGCCTCGGCCCGCGGCGTGCGCTCGTCCGCGTCACCGGGACCCAGCCCCACCAGCGCCAACCGGCCGCGCGGCAGCACCCGTGCGGCGGCGACCGTCACGCCCTCGCCCTTCACCTTCTCGGCGGCCATCTCCACCCGACCGCCGCCGGACAGCTCCATCGCGCCGCGCAACGCCGCCGCCTCGGCCACGCTCGGGATGCCGATGGCCAGCTCCGCCGGGTTCGGCACCGGGATCACCGCCAGCTCCTCCCCCGGGTAGGACAGCAGCGGCGCGGTAGTCGAGTCGTGCCAGAAACCCCAGTCCTCCAACGCGTCCGCGATGCCCGGCTCGGCGACCTTGCGGTCCAGCGTGGCGAACGCCCGGATGGCGCGCAGGTCCAGCCCGCGCTTCTCCGCCAGCTGCGCCAACGCCGCCGACACCGCCGACGCGGACACCCCCGTGCTCGACCCGACGCCCACGACGAGCGTGCGCGGCACGACCCGCACCACGCGGTCGTCGGCCGGTCCCTTGGGCACGCGGTCGTCCACCAGCACGGTCCACGCGGTCTCGTGGCCGGCACCGACGACGTTGTCCGGCAGCGCGGGCAGCGGGAAGCCGAGCGGGTTGGCCAGCAGCACCGGCTCGCCGAGCCGCACCGCCTCGCCGCACCCGGCCAGGTCACCTGCCACGGTGGCGTCCAGCAGCTCCACCAACTCGTCCAGCGGCGAACCCGCCGACGCCGACGTGGTCACCGCCTGCGCGCCGAGCACGTCGGCGACCCGACCGGCCAGCGCGTCCGCACCGCCCAGCAGCGCCACGGCGAACCCGCCGTCCACGCACACCACGCCCGGGTCGGACCGCTCGTCCCGCAGCAACGGCGCGACCAGCCGCACGGTCGCCTCCGTGCCGAGGAAGAACACCGCCGAACCCAGCCGGGGCCACAACGCGCGCAACGCGGGCCCGATCGGACCGTCCGGCACCACCGCGTCCGGCCCGAGGAACCCGGCCAGCTCGACCGCGGCCCGCCGCCCGCGCTCGCGCTCGCCGGCGGCGAACACCCCGATCACGCCTTCTTCACCCCCCACAGCACGGTCACCGGGTTGGTGGCCAGCAACGTGCCGCCGGTGAGCCGCGCGGCGGCCACCTGGCTGCCCTCGACGGAGTACCCGGCCTCCGACAGCGCGTCCCGCGCGGGCAGCACCCGGTCCAGGTCCGGTGTCGCCACCACGACCCGCTGCGCACCCGAGCGCGCGCTCTGCCGCACCACGTCCGCGCCACCGCCGCCGACGAACACCGCGTCCGGCCGGGGCAGCTCGCCCGCCCTGCTCAGCTCGGCCTCCACCACGCGCACGTCCACGCCGTGCGCGGAGGCGTTGGCGATGATCCGCACGCACTGCACCGGGTCGCGTTCCACCGCGACGACAGCCGCGCCGAGCCGGGCGCACTCGACGCCGATCGCGCCGGGTCCCGCGCCGACGTCCCACACCAGCACGCCGGGCCGCGGTGCCAGCCGGGCCAGCACCAGCGCCCGCACCTCGGCGACCGCGATCATGCCGTCGCGGTGGGCGAAATCGTCGTCCGGCAATGCCCAGCCCTCGCCGGCGGGCGCGAAGTTCTGCTCGGCCAGGCACAGGACCGCGCCGGCCTCGGGCCACGGCCGCGCGACCGCGTCCGCCGGGTCCACAGTGGACAGACCGGCGGCGGACTCCACCACCAGCGAGCGGCGCCACCCGGCCAGCCCGCGGGCCAGTTCCGCCGGGTCGGCACCGGAGACCACGACGGCGGGCCGGGCCCGGCACACGTTCACCGCGTGCCGCAGGCCCACCGCCCCCGCGTCCACGACGGTCACGTCGTCCCAGGAACGACCGGCTTGCGTGACGAAACGGTGCAGCGCGACGACGTCCATGTCAGTTCACGCGCTTGTTCTTCTTGGCCCGCGACCCGCTCGGCTTGCGCGGTGTGGTGCTCGCCCGCACGGTGGTCGGCTTGGGCTTCGCGGCGGCGGCCACCACGGGCTTGGGCTTCGGCTTGGCCTCGTCCGCCTCGACGTTCTCCGGCTCGTCGGTGACCAGCTGCAGCAGCGGCTCGCCGACCGGTTCCGGCTTCGGCTTGGCGGGCGCGTGGCGCTTGGTGCGCGCCGTCTCCTGCCAGTCGTGCACCGCCGACCACGCCGCCGCCGACGGCGACTCGCCGGACTTCACCACCGGCAGGCTCGCGCGCTTGGCCCACTTCGACGGCCGCGACCGGCGCACCGGCTCGTCGCCCTCGACCACCGGTGCGCGGCGGCGGGAGGCCGGCTGCGCGAGCACCTTGCCGATGAGGAACAACGTGGTGCGGTAGAGCTTGCGCTCCTTGACGCACGCCTCCAGCTCGCCCAGCGTGGTCTCCGCGACCGTTTCGTCGGGCAGGGAAACCTTGTACGCCACCACGACCGGCGTGTCGTCGGCGTAACCGCCCGCGCGCAGCCGTTCGACCAGCAGGCCCGCGCGGGCGCCGGACGCGGAGATCGCCATCGTGGTGCCGTGCGCGGCGAACTCCTCGACGTGCTCGGCCGTCTCGGGCCCGACCAGCAGCAGCGACTGCGCGACGGACGACGTGGTCAGCTCGCGGCCGACGGACGCCGCCGCGGCGGAGACCTGGGACACACCCGGCACGACGTCGGTCTCCAGGCCCAGCCGCCGGCACGCCTCCTGCTGGTCGCGCAGACCGCCCCACAGCGACGGGTCGCCCGCGTGCAGCCGCACGACCTTGAGCTTGCCCGCCGACGCGCGCCGGTACACCTCGACCACGTCGGCCTCGGTGACGCGGGAGAAGTCGACCAGCTCGGCGTCGGCGCGGGCGTGCTCGCGCACGCACTCCACCTCGATCACGCTGGGCGCCCACAGCACGACGTCGGCCTCGGCTATCCGCTTCGCGCCGCGCACGGTGATGAGATCGGCGGCGCCGGGACCGGCGCCCACGAAGGAGACCCGACCAGTCATCACAACTGCTCCCCACGACGTGTTCGGCTTGGTGGGCAAGGACCGTACCGCGCGAGCGCGATCCACTAACGAGTGGCCTCGGAGCGCACGGACGCGCTCGCGCAGGCCCGCACGAAGCGCGTCACGGCCTCCGGCGCGGACGCCGGGTGGGTGTGCAGGTACGACGCGTGGACCCGGCCGACGACGAATCCCTCGGCCACCGGGCGCAGGTCGTGACCGCGCCACTGCCAGGCCGGTTTCCCGCCGTGCGGGACGCTCAGCGCGGTGCGGTGGAACTCGTGCCCGGTGATCCGCTGACCCGCGCGGGCCAGCACGGAGTCCTGCGGCGCGACGGCGTCGCGGTAGCCGAGCGTGAGCCGGGGCGTCATGGCACCGTCCGCGTCGATCACACCGCACATCGGTGCACCGTCCAGGGAGTTCGCCAGGTACAGCAGGCCGCCGCACTCGGCGTGCACCGGAGCGCCGCCGCGGGCCAGGGCGGTGACGGCGGCGCGCAGCGCTTCGTTGGCGGACAGCTCGGCGGCGTGCTGCTCGGGGAAACCGCCGGGCAGCACGAGACCCGCCGTGCCGTCGGGCAGCGTTTCGTCACGCAGCGGGTCGACCACGACGACGTCCGCACCGGCCGCGCTGAGCAGCTCGACCTGCTCGGCGTAGCCGAACGTGAACGCCGCACCGCCCGCGACGGCGATCGTCGGCGTACCGTCGACCCGCTCGACCTCGGCGTGCGGGTCCCAGGTCGGCACGGCCATCGCGGGCACCTCGGCGGCGAGCGCGCGCACCGCGTGCAGGTCGACGTGCCGTGCGACGGCGTCGGCGATGGCGTCCACGGCGGCGGTGGCGGCCGGTCCGTGCTCGGCGGCGGTGACCAGGCCGAGGTGCCGGGACGGGAGCGTGAATTTGTCGTCCCGCGGCAGCACGCCGAGCACTTCCAGCCCGACCTCGGCGCACGCGCCGCGCAACACCTGCTCGTGGCGGGCCGAGCCGACCTGGTTGAGGACCACGCCGCCGAGCCGCACGGTCGGGTCGTAGCCGCGGAACCCGTGCAGCAGGGCGGCGAGGCTGCGGCTCTGGCCCCGCGCGTCGACCACGAACAGCACCGGCGCGGACAGCAGCTTGGCCACGTGCGCGGTGGACCCGAGGCCCTCGGTGTCCACCCGCCCGTCGAACAGGCCCATCACGCCTTCCACCACGGCCAGGTCGCAGCCGCGGGCGCCGTGCGCGAACAGCGACGCCACCCGGTGCTCGCCGACCATGACCGGGTCGAGGTTGCGGCCCGGCCTGCCGGTGGCCACCGAGTGGTAGCCGGGGTCGATGTAGTCCGGGCCGACCTTGAACGGCGCGACCTTGTCGCCCGCGCGGCGCAGCGCCGCCATCAGGCCGGTGGCCACGGTGGTCTTGCCGCTGCCCGACGCGGGCGCGGCGACCACCAGCCGGTTCACCACTCGATCCCCTTCTGCCCCTTCTGGCCCGCGTCCATCGGGTGCTTGACCTTGGTCATCTCCACCACCAGGTCGGCGGCGTCGACGAGCTTGTCCGGCGCGTACCGGCCGGTGATCACGACGTGCTGGTGGCCCGGCCGGTTGGTCAGCGCCTCCACCACCTCGTCCACGTCGATCCAGCCCCAGTGCAGGGGATAGGTGAACTCGTCCAGCACGTACAGGCCGTGCTGTTCGGCGGCCAGTCGGCGGGAGATCTCCTGCCAGCCCTCGCGCGCGGCGGCGGCGTGGTCGTCCTCGGTGCCCTGCTTGCGGGTCCAGGACCAGCCCTCGCCCATCTTGTGCCACTCGACGGGGCCGCCTTCGCCGGTCTGCTCGTGCAGGCGGCCGAGCGCGCGGAACGCCGACTCCTCGCCGACCTTCCACTTGGCTGACTTCACGAACTGGAAGACGCCGATGGACCAGCCCTGGTTCCACCCGCGCAGGGCGAGGCCGAAGGCGGCGGTCGACTTGCCCTTCATCTCACCGGTGTGCAGCAGGACCAGCGGCCGGTTGCGGCGCTGGCGGGTGGTGAGGCCGTCGGCGGGCACGACGGACGGTTGACCTTGGGGCATCTCGGCGCTCCTACGCGGCTCGGGCCGCGCGCACCACGCCGGCCACCTGGTCTGCGGACAGTTCTTCCAGGCGCACGCACGCCGCTCCCAGCGCACCGGCCACCCGTGCCGCCAGGCCGAGCCTGACCGGGCCGTGCTCGCAGTCCACCACTACCGACGCCACCCGGTCGGCGGCCAGCATCCCGGCGGCGCGCAACGCGTCCCGCATCGGGTCGCCGCCCGTGCCCGCCGCCGTCGCACGGCCGTCGGTGAGCAGCACCAGCAGCGGTCGGCGGCGCGGGTCGCGGACGCGTTCGGACTCCAGCACGCGGCGGGCGCGCAGCAGTCCGTCGGCCAACGGCGTGCGACCGCCGGTGCGCAGGGCGCGCAGCCGGGCCGCCGCCGCGTCCACCGAGTTCGTCGGCGGCAGGGCGACCTGGGCCTCACGACCGCGGAACGTCACCACGCCGACCTTGTCCCGCCGCTGGTAGGCGTCGCGGAGCAGGGAGATCACCGCGCCGCTGACCGCCGACATGCGCTGCCGGGCCGCCATCGAGCCGGACGCGTCGACCACGAACAGCACGAGGTTGCCCTCCTTGCCCTCCCGCACCGAGAGCCGCAGGTCGGCGCCCCTCAGCTCCAGGCCGGGACCGCTGCGGCCCCGGGCCGCCTGGTGCGGTGCGGCGGCGGCGAGCGTGCCGACCAGGTGCAGACCGCTTCCGTCCACAGTGGACGAACGGACCACGCGGCCGGTGCGGGCGCGTGCCCGGGACCGCTTGCCCGGTGCACCCTCGCCGACGCCCGGCACCTGCAACAACCGGGCGCGGAACGCGGGCGCCGGTGCGTGCGACCGCTCGGCGGAGCCTGATCCGTCCGAAGTGGACTCCGGTGGTTCGCCGGGCAGCGGCGAGCCACCACCGTCGTCGTCCGGGCCATCGGGGTCGCCTTCGGGCTCCTCTCCGGCGGCCTCCGCGCCCTGCTGGAGGGCGTCGTCCAGCTGCTCCTGCTCCAGGCCCGGTTCGTCGAACGGGTCGCGGCGCTTGCGGTGCGGCAACGCCAGCCGCACGGCCGCCTCCACGTCCTCCTCGGCCACCTCGGCGGCACCACGCCAGGCGGCGTGCGCGGTCGCCGTGCGGGCCACCACCAGGTCCGCGCGCATCCCGTCCACCTCGAACGCGGCGCAGATGGCGGCGATGCGGCGCAGTTCGGCGTCCGGCAGCACGACGTCCTCGAGCCGGTCGCGCGCGGCGACGATCCGCTGTGCCAACTCCTGGTCGGCCTCGGCCCAGCGGGCGGCGAAGCCCTCGGGGTCGGCTTCGTAGGCCAACCGCCGCCGCACGACCTCGGTTCGCGTCGGCACGTCCCGCGACGCGCGCACCGCGACCGTGAGGCCGAAGCGGTCCAGCAGCTGGGGGCGCAACTCGCCCTCCTCCGGGTTCATGGTGCCCACCAGGAGGAACGACGCGGCGTGCGAGACGGATACGCCTTCGCGCTCGACGTGCGCGCGGCCCATGGCGGCGGCGTCGAGCAGCAGGTCCACGAGGTGGTCGTGCAGCAGGTTCACCTCGTCCACGTACAGCACGCCCCGGTGCGCGGCGGCCAGCAGACCCGGCTGGTAGGCGCGGACGCCCTCGGTCAACGCGCGCTCCAGGTCGAGCGAGCCGATCAGCCGGTCCTCCGTCGCGCCGACCGGCAGCTCGACCAGCCGGGCCGGGCGGCGTTCCACGCCGTGGCCGTGCGGCCCGTCGGGGCAGTCGGTTGGCACGGCCGGGTCGCAGCCGAACCGGCAGCCCGGCACCACGTCCAGCTCGGGCAGCAGCGCGGCGAGCGCGCGGACCACGGTCGACTTCGCGGTGCCCTTCTCACCTCGGACGAGCACCCCGCCGATACCGGGGTGCACGGCGTTGAGCAGCAGTGCCGTGCGGAGGTCGTCGTGACCGACGACAGCGGAAAAGGGGAAACGCGCGCCCATGCGGCGGTGTCCTTCCTCGGGTGTCCACGCCCGTGTCCGGTCGATGAGTCGGGGGTCGAGTTCCTGACTCCCGGGCTCCTCGGTCCGGTCACAGTGGCGGGACCGTGCCGGATTCACACCGGCTTCCTCGCGCACCCCCTCAAGCCTGGGCATCGTCGCACTTCCCCGGTCACCCTCCAAGCCCTGGGCGGGCGACCACGATCACACATCGACCGTCGGTGCGGGAGCCGAGGTCCGCGAGGGCAGGTGTCAACGCCGACCGGAGGCCGTGAACTGCCGGAGGTCCGGGCCGGCGGGCTCCCCTAGCTCCACCTCCACGCTCAACGGCGCGCGGAACGACAGCAGGCCCAGCATCGGTGGTGGCGCGGTCGAGGTCAGGCGCAGGTCGGGGAAGCGGTGGGCGGTCTCCCGCAGCACCACTTCAGCCTCCAGCCTGGCCAGGCCCGCGCCCAGGCAGAAGTGCCTGCCGAAGCCGAACGCCAGGTGCCTGCGGGCGTTCGGCCGGGCCGGGCAGAACCGCTCCGGCTCGGCGAACACGTCCGGGTCGGAGCCGCTGCCCGCCAGCATCAGCAGCAGCTGCGCACCGGCCGGGACCTCCACCCCGGAAAGCGTGACCGCCTCGGCCGCGATCCGCCGCCACGTGCTCACCGGCGGGTCGCGCCGCAGCACCTCCTCCACGCACGCGGCGGCGAAGCCGGGTTCGCCCAGCCGCGACCACAGGCCGTCCTCCCGCAGCACGGCGTGGAACGCCGCGCTCAGCAGCTGGGTCGTCGTCTCCTGGCCCGCGATCAGCAGGAAGTAGCACAGCCCGGCCGCGTCCCGGATCGGCACGCCCTGCGCCCGCAACGCGCCGAACAGGTCGTCACCCCCGGGGTCGGCGGCCTTGATCCGGGAGGTCAGCCACTGGTGGAACGCGGCGGCGGGACGGGCCAGCTCGTGCTGCCGCTCCAGCGTGACGTCACCCCAGAACAGCTCCAACGACGCCGTGCTCCACGCCTTGAGCGCGTCGACGTCCACGTCCCGGATGCCCATGACCTCCAGCAGCACGATCGCGGGCAGGTCGCGGGCCAGTGCCGCGTGCAGGTCGGCACGTCCGCTCAGCCGGTCCAGCCGTTCGGCGGTCAGCTCCGCGATTCGCGGCCCCGAGGCCGCCACCCGCACCGGGGTGAGGAAGCGGGAGACCAGTCGACGCAGGTCGGCGTGCGTGTCGGTGCCGTTGTTGGCCAGCGTCGGCGGCAGCGAGAACCCGGCCCGCGCCAGCACCCGCAGCACCGGGCGCGGGATCGGGACGACGGCGGTCAGCGCGTTGTCCGGGTGGAAGCGGCGCGGGTCGGCCAGCACGGCGCGCACGTCGTCGTAGCGGCTGACCAGCCACAACCCGGTGCGCTCGTCGCGGTGGACCGGCGCGTCCTCGCGCAACGAGCGCAGGTCGGCAGGCTCCGGCTGGAAGAGGTCCACGCCGGCACCGTAGCCGTCGGATGCGACACTGCCGGCGTGAGTGTGCGCACAGGTGACTCGGTGTTCGACTGGATCGACACGCGTGCCGAGGCCCGGGCGAAAGCCGGTCTGGCCCGCCGGGTCCGGCCCCGCCCCGCCGACTCGACGAACCTCGACCTGGCGTCGAACGACTACCTCGGCCTGGCCCGCGACAAGCGGGTGACGGGTGCCGCCGCGGCGGCCTCGCTGCGCTGGGGCGCGGGCTCGACGGGATCGCGGCTGGTCACCGGTTCCACCGACCTGCACACCGAGCTGGAGTACGAGCTGGCGAACTTCTGCGGCACGCAGTCCGCGCTGGTGTTCTCCTCCGGCTACGCTGCGAACCTGGGGGCGCTGACCGCGTTGTCCGGCCCCGGCACGGCGATCGTGGCCGACCAGCACATCCACGCCTCCCTGATCGACGGCACCCGGCTGTCCAAGGCGGACGTCGTGGTCGCCGGGCACTGCGACGTCGGGCAGGTCACCCACGCCCTGGCCACGCGCGGCAAGCGGCGGGCGCTGGTGGTGACCGACTCGGTGTTCTCCGTGGACGGCGACCTGGCACCGCTGGCGGAACTGGCCGCGGCCTGCCGCGAGCACGACGCGGCGCTGGTCGTGGACGACGCGCACGGCCTCGGCTTGGTCGGTGACGGCGGGCGCGGCGCGGTGCACGCGGCAGGCCTGGCCAAGGCGCCCGACGTGGTGACCACGGTGACGCTGTCCAAGTCGCTCGGCGCGCAGGGCGGCGCGGTGCTCGGCCCGAGCCGGGTGATCAAGCACCTGGTCGACACCGCGCGCACGTTCATCTTCGACACCGGGCTCGCGCCGGCCAGCGCGGCGGCGTCACTGGCCGCGTTGAAGGTGCTGCGGGACGAGCCGGAACGGCCCGCGCGGTCCCTGGAAGTGGCTCAGGACCTGGCGTTCCGGCTGAAGGAGAAGGGGCTGCGGGTCAGCGCGCCGACGGCGGCCGTCGTGTCGGTGCAGGCGCCGTCGCCCGAGGCGGCGTTCGACTGGGCCGAGGCGTGCCGCGCGCAGGGCGTGGTCGTCGGGTGCTTCCGCCCGCCGTCGGTGCCGGACCGGGTCTCCCGGCTGCGCCTGACCGCCCGCGCCGACCTGTCGGAGGGCGACATCGAGCGCGCCGTGCGGGTGATCACGGAGACCGGCGCATCCGCAGGTGCGGTATCCCGTCCTCGATGAACTCCGCGCCCTGCGGTTCGAAGCCGAACGACGCGTAGAAGTCGGCCACGTAGGTCTGCGCGTCCAGCACGCACTCCACCTGGCCGACCTCGGCCAGCGCGGCCTCCACCAGCCGGCGGCTGTAGCCGCGACCGCGGGCGGCGCGCGCCGTGCAGACCCGGCCGATGCGGAACGTGCCGCCGGGCTCCTCCAACAGCCGCAGGTAGGCCAGGGGTGCGGGTGCGTCGTCGGCTTCCAGCCAGAAGTGCCGGGTGCCCGGTTCGAGGTCACGCCCGTCCGGGTCCGCGTAGACGCAGTTCTGCTCCACGACGAACACGTCGGAGCGCAGCTTGAGCACGGCGTAGAGCTGGTCGGGCGTCAGGTCGGCCGACCACTGCCGGCGCAGCGTCGCCGGGTAGGGGTGTGAGCGCACCCCACTGTGGTACCACAGTCTCAGATTTGGTCCTGGTACCGGCTCAGCCGCGTGTAGACGCCGGGTTGACCGGGCCGGGCGCAGCCGCGGCCGTAGGACACCACGCCCACCAGCTCGTTCGCCACGGTGAGCGGACCGCCCGAGTCGCCCTCGCAGGCGTCCTTGCCGCCCTCCGGGTAACCCGCGCACAGCATCGCGCCCGGCCGGTAGTCGGGCACCTGCGCCGCGCACTCGGCGTCCGCCCGGATCGGCACGTCGACCTCCAGCAGCCGCCGGCTCGGCGGGCCGAACTCGCCGGTCCGACCCCAGCCGTACACCGTGGCCTGGCCCGGGGTGGCATCGGCGATGCGGATCGGCCGGTACGGCAGCGGGGTGGCGAGGGTGAGGGTGGCCACGTCGTCACCGGCGGAGACCTCGGTGTAGGCGGGGTGCCGCCAGAGCGCGGCGACCTCGACCGCCCGGCCTTCGGAGGTGTCGAGGTCGGCGCGCCCCGCGACGGCGGTCAGGTCGGCGGGCTGCCGGTCACGGGTGCCGAGGGCGGTGCGCGCGAACGTGCAGTGCGCGGCCGTGACCACCTTGTCCGGTGCGACGAGCGCACCGCCGCAGAAGAACGTGCCCCGGTCGAACAACGCCACCGCCCACGGTGTCGCGGGTGCTTCCCGGCCGCCCACGATCGCGTCCGCGGGCAGCGCGGACAGGACCAGCACGAGAACGGCGAAGACCGGCGCGCTGATGCGCATGGAGCACCCTCTCTACGACGTGTGACTGAATGGGCACCGACCGTAGCGGAGCGCGTTCTGGGGCAGCACCGGGGTATGAGATCCGGAAAATCTCTTGTTAGAGTGCTGTGGCGCCGAAGATTCGATGGCCAGTGAGGCAGATCACGGAAATCTGTCCGGAACCTGAGGGAGGTTTCCATGCACCTGGACTTCACCCAGCTGCCGGCGTTCCTGATCGCTTGCGCGGTGGTCGTGCTGACGCCGGGCGTGGACGCCTTCCTCCTGCTGCGCACCTCGATGCGGTCCGGCACCAGGGCCGGGCTGCTGGCGCTGGCGGGCATCCACACCGCGGCCTTCGTGCAGGTGGCGTTGGTGATCTCGGGACTGGGCGTGGTGATCGCCCGCTACCCCGCCGTGCTCACCGGGCTGCGCTGGATCGGCGCGGCGTACCTGCTCTACCTGGCGGTGACGATCACCTGCGGGCTGCTGCGGCGTTCGGGCGGCGAGGTGGTGGCGGTCGCGGCCCGGCCGTTCCGGCAGGGTTTCCTGACCAACATCACCAACCCGAAGATGCTGCTGTTCTCGCTGGCGTTCCTGCCGCAGTTCATCGGCACGGGCGACCCGGCGTTCCAGCTCGGGATGCTCGCGGCGGTGTTCCTCGGGCTGGCCGCGCTGTGGGAGCTGACGATCGTGGTCACCGCGGCGCGCGTCGCGGGATCACTGCGCCGACCCGGCGTGACCACGGCGCTGGACGCGGTGTGCGCGGCGGTGTTCCTCACCATGTCGATCGGGCTCGTGCTCTGACTCTCCCAGTCGGCGTGCGGACCCCCGAGGCCCGGAGGTCCGCACGCCGCTCGCGTCAGACCCGCAGTTGCTGCTCGAGCACGTCGGCGTACTTCTTGACCTCGCTGTAGACGCCCGGCTTGCCCGCCCGGGCACAACCTTCACCCCAAGAGGTGATGCCGATCAGCTTCCCACCGGCCACGTACGGACCGCCCGAGTCGCCCTGGCAGGTGTCCACGCCGCCCTCGGGGTAGCCGGCGCAGGTCATCTCCTCCGGGTCGTACTGGGGGTAGGCGTCGTGGCAGTACCCGTCCTCCATCACCGGCACGGTGGCGCCCAGCAGGTACCGCGACGCCGCGCCCTGCTCGCTGGTCCGGCCCCAGCCCAGCACCAGGCCGTTCGTGCCCGGTTCGTACAGCCAGGCGTCGGACGGGCCGGCGAGCGGGAGGGGCGCGTACTCCACCGGTGCGCGCAACGTCAGCACCGCGACGTCGGCGCCCTGGTCCGCCGACACGTAGTCCGGGTGGACCCAGATGTCGTCCAGCCGCACGACCTTGCCCTCGTCACTGTTGCGGTCCTCGCGACCCACCACCACCCGCGTGCTCCGCGGCGTGCGCGAGACCGCGCAGTGGGCGGCGGTGACCACCTTGGTCGGCGCGACCAGCGTGCCGCCGCAGAACTGGTGGCCGCCCGAGTCGGTCAGGTACACCACCCACGGGTGATCGGCGATCGACACCCGATCACCGCCGACCACGCGCTCGTCCACGTCCGCCGCGGCGGTGCCCGCGAGAGCCATCAACATCGTCATCAACAACGCGGCAAGCCGCATCGGCCCCTCCTCCTGATCCAAGACGTCAAGAGGAGGTTAGCCAGAATGGCCGTCTCCGCTGGACCAAGCAGACTAGTCCGCTCCGGTGAACTTGTTCCGGACCTTGCCCGCGGCACCCACGAGCACGTCGCCGACCTCGTTGAACACCTTCATCAGCGGGTCCTCGGACTGGGCCGCCGACTCCTTGTACGACCGGGCCGCCGACTTGATGTCCTCGGTGAACGAGCTCGTCGGCCGGTCGTCCTCGCGGCGCTGGTACGCGCCGGTCAGGATCGCGCGGTACTCCTCGCCCGCCGCCCACTTCTGCAGCTCGGCGGCGCGGACCACGGCCATCGGGTGCGTCAGCGGCCACGTCCGGATCAGCTTGAGCACGCTGTCGCGCACGTCCTCGACCTGCTCGTACTCCTTGGCCTGCTTGAGGAACTCGGCCGTGTCCACCTGGGAGAGGTCCATGCCGCCCGCCATGGCGACGTGCACGCGCAGCGCGGCGGCCGGGTCCTGCCCGCACAGCAGGCCCGCCCGGTCGCAGGACAGCTCGGTCTTGCGGTACCACTCGCGCAGCGCGGCGATGATCGCGGTGATCGCCCAGTAGCCGCCCGGCATCCAGCCCAGGCCGTGCTGCAGCTGCATGAGCCGCTGCAGGATCGTCTGGTACAGCGCGTGCCCGGACAGCACGTGCCCCATCTCGTGCCCGATGGCGAACCGCAGGCCGTCGGCGTCCAGCAGCTCGATCAGGCCCGTGGTGAGCACGATGAACGGCTTGTCGATGCCCAGCGTCATGGCGTTGGGCACCGGGTCGCGCTTGACGAACAGCTCCGGCACCGGGTCGACGTCCAGCGTCGCCGCGGTCTCCAACCGGAGCCGGTCCAGCTCCGGGTACTGCTTCGGGCCCACCCTGATGCTCGACGCCAGGTAACCCAGCCGCTCACCGCGTTCGGTGAACGCCCCCGCCACCGCCTGCAACACCGGGCCGATGCCCGGCACCGCGCGCAAGACCGCCAACGCCCCCCGGTCGACCGGGTGCTCGTACGCCCTCGGGCTGATGCCGGGGAACCGCACACGTGCGCTCGACCGCTCGATCTCCTCGCTGCTCATGCCTCCCACAGTGCCACGACCCGTGACCCGCCTCTCCCCGTTCGGCGGAATCGGCGTGCACACTGACCGGGTGAACGCAGACGTGCTCGGCACCGACTACGAGACCCGCGTGCTGCCGCTGGGCGGCGGTGACACCACCGCGACCCTGGTGCGGCGCCGCGCGCAGCCGGCCACCCGCGGCGCGGTGCTGTACGTGCACGGTTTCGCGGACTACTTCTTCCAGCGTCACGTCGCCGAGCACTTCACCGCGCGGGGCTTCGACTTCTACGCCATCGACCTGCGCGCCTACGGGCGGTCGCTGCGGCCGGGCCAGGTGGCGAACTTCGTGACCGACCTGGCTGAGCACTTCGAGGAGCTCGACACCGCGGCACGGGTGATCCGCGAGGAGGACGGCCACCGACACCTCGTGGTGATAGGCCACTCGACCGGGGGACTGATCACCAGTTTGTGGGCGCACGAGCGGCGTTCCGACGACCTGCTGGACGCGTTGGTGCTCAACAGCCCGTGGCTGGACCTGGCCGAGCCGTGGCTGGTGCGGACGGTGGGCACGGCGCTGATCCGCGGTGTCGGCCGGTTCGCGCCCAGGTTGGTGCTCAAGCCCGGGCTGGGCCCGGTGTACGGCGAGAGCATCCACCGCGACCACCACGGCGAATGGGACTTCGACACGGCGTGGAAGCCGATCGAGGCGTTCCCGGTGCACGCCGGGTGGCTGCGCGCCATCCGCCGCGGTCACGCCCGGCTGCACCGGGGGTTGGACGTGCAGGCGCCTGTGTTGCTGCTCAGGTCCGGGCGCAGCCACTTGCACGCGAAGCGGTGGACTCCGGAGGCGATGACCGCGGACAGCGTGCTGGACGTGGAGCACATGCGGGTGTGGGGTCCGAAGATCGGCCCGGTGGTGCGGGTCGTGACGGTCGAGGGTGGGATGCACGACCTGTTCTTGTCCGCCGAGTCGGTGCGGCGGCGGGCGCTGGCCGAGGTGGACGAGTTCCTGGACGACATCTGACCCCGGCCGCCGACCCAACCCGCCCGCTTCGCAGGCGTCCCCGCGCAGGGGGACCCCTGTTCTTCATTCTACCGACGGGGACCGACAATTCCGGTCGTCCCGTCACTCGGGCGGCGTGAGGCGGAGGTCCGGGTCGATCGGTGGCTCGCCGTCGAACGGGCCGTCGGGGATCGCGCCCAAGGCGTCCAGGGTCAGACCGATCTCCTGCCCGTGCGGGTCCGTGCCGGTCGGCGGTGTGGTGAACCAGGCGTGCAGGTCCTCGGGAATCCGATAGCGGTCGGTGAGGTCGCGGTACAGGGTGGCGCGTTCGACGGACTGCTCGGCCAGTTGCCGGTACTCGCGCATGGCCAGTCGCATCCGGATCCAGCGGTAGCGGTCGGTCTTGGTGGCGTTGTCCTCGGTGAACCGGGTGCGCAGCAGTCGTCCGGCCTCCGCGCCGCGCTCGGCCAGGGCGCGGATCGTGTCCGGGCGCATGAAGAGGTTCGTGCCGCCTTCCAACGCGCCGACGCGGACGTGCGCGATCCGGCCGCGGTAGCCCGGGAGGGCGGACTGCATGGTGTCGCGCCAGTCCAGCATGGTGTTGAGGATCGCGGACGCGAAGTGCTGCACGAGGCCGATGCCGCGCCACGGCGTGCCGCCGGTGGACGCGTCCTGCTCCGGCAGCCACACGTCCCGGTCGTCGCCCGGCGGGTAGGACTGCAGGCTCAGGCCGAACGTCGGCCAGCGCGGCAGCAGGTTGTCGAAGAAGTGGATCGGGAAGTTGCTCGTGATGCCACCGTCGGAGAACCAGTGCACGCGCGGTTCCGGTTCGGCGCGCACCAGCGGCACGGCGGCGATCAGGCCGGGCAACGGCATGCTCATCCGCACGGCCAGCGCGACCGGCAGGTTCGCCGGCAGCACGTGGACGGTTTCGGCGGGGTGCAGGGGGCAGCGGTGCTCGGTGGCGTCGTGGCCGAGCTTGTCGACGGTCCGTTGCGGCAGCACGGTTTTCAGGCACGTCGGGCAGAACAGCCAGGGGGCACGCGGTTCGGTGAACGGCAGCCGGTAGGGGCGGCCTTCGGACAGGTCCGTCGTCATCAAAACCAGGTTCGTGGTGAGGTCGTCGAACGTCAGGTCCGCCGTCCCGGACAGGTCGTCGAGCACGTCCGCGATCCAGTCGCTCAACGGCGGCACGCCGGTCGACGCGGGCACGCCGCAGCGCCGGTCCCAGAAGTTCGGCCGGAACGCCCCGGTGCCCGGTACGAGTCCGAAGTGGACGGTGGTGGCCATCCGGTCGAGGAACCGCTTGGCGCTCAACCCGTAGGTGACCGCGACCGCGCTGACGAACGCGAACCCGAGCACCAGCCACCACACCGCGGCGGTGGCCGCGCTCGCCAGGCCCGGCGCCGTCCACCGGGTGCCCAGCGCGACCGGGATCAGCGGGACCACCAGGAGCAGCCCGGTGCCGAGGCGACGCAGCCACGCGTCCCGCCCGCTCGGCAGGACCCGCAGCACGATCCCCGGCACGGCGACCAGCACCACGACGGTGAGACCGATCAGCACCCAATTCGGCGTGGCACGCCAGTCGATCGAGTGAAACCACAGCGTCGGCCCGACGAGCCACAACGCCAGTGCCAGCGCCAGGAACACCCGGGCCCGCCACCCGATCGCGCTGATCAGGGCCAGCAACAGGCAGGTGAGGGCGCTGCGCCCGGTCGAGTCGCGGCGTTGCATGGAGGCCGCCACGATCCGGTACAGCTTGCGGGTGTGCTCGCTGGGCTGGAACAGCTGCGCCAGCCGCCAGCCGGGCGCGGCGAACCAGTCGACGACCTCCTCCAGCTTGCGGAAGCCGTCCCGCTCGCGCCCCTTCTCGGCGGCGGCGGTGAACGCGGCCCCGATCGCACCGGCCGAGGCCCCACCCAACGACCGGAACCGGTAGTGCCGCGCCAACTCCACCACCGCCAACGGGTAGACGACCCCGCTCGCCGCCCCACCCCGCATGGTCAGGTCGCAGTACCGGTCGAAGTCCTCGGCCATGGCGGAACCTCCCACCACCATGATCTCCCGCCACCGGCCCGCGTGGCTCTAGACCAATCGGCTTCCCTCCCCGCGTGTCGGAGCCTGGAGATTCGACGTGCGGGTGGTCAGAGGTTGGCGGCCGCGATGCGTTCGATGTCCGCCGGTGTGCCGGACATGATCGTGCGGACGTGTTCGGTGAGCAGTTCGACCGGCCAGTCCCACCACTTGGCGCGCAGCAGCCGGGCCACGTCCTCGTCCTGGTAGCGCTGCTTCACCGGGCGCGCGGGATTGCCGCCCACCACCGCGTACGGCGGCACGTCCGACGTCACCACCGCGCCCGTGGCGACGATCGCGCCGTCGCCGATCGTGACGCCGGGCATGACGAGCGCTCGGTAGCCCAACCAGACGTCGTTGCCGACCACGGTGTCACCGCGCGTCTCCATGCCGGTGATCAGGTCCAGCGTCCGTTCCGCCCAGGTGCCGCCGAAGATCGTGAACGGGAACGTGGACACGCCGGTGGTGAGGTGGTTCGCGCCGGCCATGATGAACGTCGTGCCCGTGGCCAGCGCGCAGAACTTGCCGATCACGAGCTTCTCGGCGCCGTACCCGTAGAGCACGTTGCGGGTCTCGAACTCCAGCGCGTGCTCCGGGTCGTCGTAGTACGTGTACTCGCCGACCTCGATCGTCGGCGAGGTGACCAGCGGCTTGAGCTGGACGACGCGGTCGGCGTGGGGCAACGGGTGGAGGACGGTGGGGTCGGGGATCAACAGTGAGAACTCCTAACGCGACTCGTGTTGCGTTAGAGTGGCACGTCTCAGCCACTAACGCAACTGGAGTCGCATTTGACGTCCCGACCTGGCGGTCGCTCGGCCCGCGTGCGCGTCTCCGTCCTCCAAGCCGTCCACGCCGAGCTGATCGAGCACGGCTACACCGGCCTGACGGTCGAGAACGTCGCCGAGCGCGCCGGCGTGCACAAGACCACCGTCTACCGCCGCTGGGGCACGGTCGACGTGCTCATCGCCGACGCCCTCGACCACACCCGCGAGACCGAGTGGCCGGTGCCCGACACCGGCACGGTCGAGGGCGACCTGATCGCCATCGCCGCCGAGGTCGCGGACACCTTCGCCGACCCCGTCCGCCACCCCGTGCCGATCGCGATCGTCATCGCCGCCCAGCAGTCGACCCGCGCCCAGGACGCGAAACGCCGGTTCTACGCCGCCCGGCACGCCGAGGCGGCCAAGGTGGTCACCCGCGCCGTCGAACGCGACGAGCTGCCACCGCAGGAAGACCCCGTCGAACTAATCCGCCTCACGTGCGCGCCGCTGTACCACCGGGTCTTCATCACCGGCGAACCGGTCGACCGCACCACCGCCGAACGCGCCGCCCGCGCCGCCCTCGCCGCCGCCCGAGCCGGACTTCTCTGACCACGGCCCCACCCGTCGGACAGCCGCAGCTCACCCAGCTCCGACACCGGACCCGGCCCCAGTCGAATACCTCTTCCGCGAGGTGGCGGGCGAACGGCGTGCCCTCGGGGACCGACCTGCCGCCGGCGTCGACGCCCGCCCCGTGCGGCCGGCAATCCGGTTCCACGCGCGAACCGCAGCTCCGTCACTACAGCTCGTACCAGCGCAGGATCTCCGGGTCGAGCACGCGGGCCGCGAGGCCGATCCGCCGTGCCGTCTCGGTCAGCTCGGCCGCCGCCGCGGGGTTGCCGCGCGGGGGCAGGGTCGGGTCGTCCAGTTGCGTCACCATGTCGTCGTGGTGGCTCGGGATCAACAGCTTGGGCCGGGTCGCCCGCAACGCACGAGCGGTGTAGTCGAAAACGTTTGCGTGGCCGCTCATGCCGAGCACCAGCACGTCCGGGCGCAGGCCCGCGATCTCGCGTTCGACGTAGTTGGCCGTACCGGACAGGAACAGCACCGAGAAGCCGTCCACGGTGACCAGGTACGCCAGCGAGCCGCCTTCCACGAGGTCGCTGATGGTTTCCGGGCGCGACGGCGGCGCGGTCAGGGTGCCCGGGGCGAAGTAGCCGTACGTGCCGAACTGGCTGTGCAGGCTGCGGAACACCTGGACGGTGAAGCCGTGGAAGTCCAGGTGCTCACCGCCGGACGCCACGATCACGTTGTCCCCCGGCACTTCCCGCGCCGTCAACAGGTGCCGGTGGGTCTCGGTGCCGATGACCCGCGAACCGTGCTTCTCCACCACGTACGGGATCTCCAGCAAGTGGTCGTAGTGGCCGTGCGTGGCCAGCACCAGCTCCGGCCGTTCACCGAGGTGCCGGTCGACCAAGTCCGCGCGCACCGCCAACGGGTAGTCGGCGATGAACTTCCCCTCCTCGTCGAACACCGGCAGCCGGCTCAGGTACGGGTCGATCAGCACCCGCCTGCCGCCGAACAACAGCTCCCACCCCGCGACGCCGAGCCAGCGCAGGCTCACCCCGCTGCGCCCCGACGCGAACGCCGGCCCCGGCGACCCCGCACCCGCCATCGCGACCGCCGCCGAACCGATCAACACCTGTCGTCTGCTCACGCACATGCCACCAACGACATCAGCCCGCACCGGCACGTGTCCAAGTCCGATATCACCAACTCTGCGATATCCGTTCGACTATCATGGCTGGTCGTGGACCTCCTGCGGCACCTGCGGTACTTCCTGGCCGTGGCCGAGGAGCTGCACTTCGGCCGTGCCGCGGCCCGCCTGCACATGTCCCAGCCACCGCTGTCGCAGAGCATCCAACGCCTGGAACGCGAGCTCGGCGTCCGCCTGCTCGACCGCGACGCCCGGCACGTCGCGCTCACCGACGCGGGCCGCCAGATCCTCACCGAGGCCCGCGGCCTGCTGGCGGGCGAGGACAGGTTGCGCGCGCTGGCCGAGCGGTTCCGCCACGGCGAAGCCGGGTCGCTGCGCGCGGGCGTGCCTCCCGACCTTGGTGGACGGGCGGTGGCCGCGCTGCTGCCCGCGTTCCGCCGCCGCAGCCCCGTCGAGCTCAAGCTCCGCGAGATCGGCACCGCGGAGCAACTGCGCGCGCTGGCCGACCGCAGCCTGGACGTCGGCGTGCTGCGGTTCCCGTTCGACGTGTCGTGGCTGAGCCTCGGGCCGGTGCTGACCAGCCCGCTCGGCGTCCTGCTCCCCCGCGACCACCCCCTGACCACCGCACCGGATGTCCGGTTGGCCGACCTGAACGGCCTGGCGCTCGTGCTGTTCCCCCGCTCCACCGCGCCCGCGTTGCACGACGAGGTGCTGACCACGTGCGCCCGGCACGGCTACACACCCGCCGAGGTCCACCAGGCGGGCAACCCGGAGTTCGCGCTGGGACTGGTCCTGGCGGGCGGCGCGGTGGCGTTGCACGACGGCGTCGCACCCCCGCCGGACGCGGTCTGGCGCCCGCTGCGCGGCACGCCCCTGCTCTGGCGGACGTCGGCCGCCTGGCCGCGCGGACGGCAGACCCCGGCCGTCACCGCCTTCGCCGACGCCGTCACCGAAGTCCTGACCGCACAAGGGATGCGGCACGCCGAGGGCACGCTCCCGCGCTACCCCCGCCCGGCCGCGGAGTACCTGTCATGACCGCCGCACGGGTGCGCGCCGCGTTCACCGACGCCGGCGTCACGGGCCGGCTGCACGCCGTCGACCTCGACCACCCCGACCGCGAGGTCTCCGTCGGCGCGGACGACCCGGTCGTGCTGGCGAGCGTGTTCAAGGTGCCGCTGCTCGTGGCGCTGCACCACAGCACCCACGACCTGACCCGCCGGATCACCCTCGACCACGACCGCAGCACCGGCCCCACCGGCGTGGGCGGCATGCTCGACCCGGTCACGATGTCGTTGCGGGACCTCGCCTACCTGGCCGTCACGGTCTCCGACAACGCCGCCGCGGACGCCCTCATGGACCTCGTCGGCACCGACGCCGTCAACCGGGCCCTCCGCGACCTGCACCTGACGCGCACCGCGGTCGTCCACCGGGCGAGGGACTTCATGCGCACCATGGCCGAGGACGCCGCCCCCGACGAACTACCCGCCGCGCTCACCGATCCCGTCGTGCTGTCACGGCTGCGCGCCCTGAACCCCGACCACACCAACCGGGGCACCGCGCGCGACCTGACCACCCTGCTGCGGCACATCTGGCAGCACGACGACTGCGCGCCGATCCGCCACGCCATGGCCCGGCAGGTCTGGCCGCACCGCCTGTCGTCCGGCTTCCCGTTCGACGACGTCCGCGTGGCGGGCAAGACGGGCACCCTGCCCACGATCCGCAACGAGGTCGGCGTGGTGGAGTACCCGGACGGCGGCCGTTACGCGGTCGCCGTCTTCACCCGCAGCGCGAGCACCGCATTCACCCTCCCGCAGGCGGACGCCGTGATCGGGACCGCGGCCAGACTCGCCGTCGAGCACTTGCGCTAAGCCTTCCGGCCAACCCCCGCGTACGCGCTGATGTAGGCGTCATCCGAATCCGGGCGCCACTCGCTCAACGGCACCACACCCGGCTCCACGACCTCCAGCCCGTCGAAGAACGCGGCGACCTCCACACCCGTCCGCAGCACCAGGGGGCTGTCCGTCTTGCGGTAGATGGCGTTCACCTGCTCGCCGCTTTCCCTGCCCTCCTGCGACACGCCGTCCCAGCTCGCGTGCGAGATCGCCACGTAGCTGCCCGGCGCCAGCACCTCCCGGTACCGCGCGATCGCCGCGTGCGGGTCGTCCGCGTCCGGCACGAAGTGCAGCACCGCGACCATCAGCAACCCGATCGGCCGGTCGAAGTCGAGCATCGCCCGCACTTCCTCGTTGCCCAGCACCGAGTCCGGGTCGCGCAGGTCCGCCTGGATCGCGCTCGCCCGCGGGTTCCCGGCCAGCAACGCCGTGCTGTGCGCGACCGCGACCGGTTCGACGTCGGCGTACACCACCCGGGCCTCCGGGTTGGTCTGCTGGGCGATCTCGTGCACGTTGCCGACCGTCGGGATGCCCGACCCCAGGTCCAGGAACTGGTCGATGCCCTGCGACAACAGGTAGCGGACCGCGCGCCGCAGGAACGACCGGTTGGCCCTGGCCGCCCCGGACATGCCGGGGAAGATCTGCTCGACCGACTTGGCCGCTTCGCGGTCGACCGCGAAGTTGTGCGACCCACCCAGGAAGTAGTCGTACATCCGGGCCGCGCTCGGCCGGTCCAGGTCAACCGAGGACGGGACCCAGCTCGCCTGCTCCATCGCACATCTCCTCGTCAGCCGACGGCGTGATCGTTGCCGCGTCACCAACCGGGCACAACCCCCGAATGGACGCTCGCTCAGGGCGAACACCTACCGGAAACAATCCCGGGCTCATCTTGGTTGAGCCAGTCAGACTCAACTTTGGAGGGATCATGGGCGAGACGTTGGCGCTGCCGGTGCTGCCGCTGGACGACGTGGTCGTGCTGCCGGGCATGGTCGTGCCGATCCGGATCAGCGGCTCGGACGCCACCGCCGAGGCCCGCGCCGCGATCGAGGCCGCGACCGCAGCGGGCGGCCAGTCGAAGGTGCTGCTGGTGCCCCGGCTGGACGGCAAGTACGCGAAGGTGGGCACGCTGGCGCTGATCGAGCAGGTCGGCAGGCTGCCCGGCGGCGAACGCGCGGCGGTCGTGCGCGGGACCGAGCGGGTCCGCATCGGCACCGGCACCACGGGCCCCGGCGCGGCCCTGTGGGTCGAGGCGACCATCGCCGACGAGGCACCGATCGACGACCGCACCCACGAACTGGCCCGCGAGTACCGCGCGCTGGTCACCACCATCCTCCAGCAGCGCGGGGCCTGGCAGGTCGTGGACTCGGTCCAGCAGGTGGACGACCCGTCCGCCCTGGCCGACCTGGCCGGTTATGCCTCCTACCTCAGCGACGAGCAGAAGGTCTGGCTGCTGGAGACCAGCGACGTCACCGAGCGGCTCGAGAAGCTGCTCGAATGGGGCCGCGAGCACCTGACCGAGCTCGACGTCGCCGAGACCATCCGCAAGGATGTCAAGGAAGGCGTCGAGAAGCAGCAGCGGGAGTTCCTGCTGCGCCAGCAACTGGCCGCCATCCGCAAGGAACTGGCCGAGCTCGACGGCAAACCGGCCACCGAGGAGCAGGACTACCGCGCCCGCGTCGAGGGCGCCGACCTGCCGGAGAACGTCCGCGAGGCGGCCCTGGCGGAGGTCGACAAGCTCGAACGCACCGCCGAGCAGTCCCCCGAGGTCGGCTGGATCCGCACCTGGCTCGACACCGTCCTCGACATGCCGTGGAACGAGCGCACCGAGGACGCCTACGACATCGCCGGCGCCCGTTCCGTCCTCGACGCCGACCACGCGGGCCTGGACGACGTCAAGGAACGCATCACCGAGTACCTCGCCGTGCGCCGCCGCCGTGCCGACCGCGGCCTCGGCGTCGTGGGCGGCCGCCGTTCCGGCGCGGTCCTCGCCCTCGTCGGCCCGCCCGGCGTCGGCAAGACCTCCCTCGGCGAATCGGTGGCCCGTGCCATGGGCCGCAAGTTCGTCCGCGTCGCCCTGGGTGGCGTCCGCGACGAAGCCGAGATCCGCGGCCACCGCCGCACCTACGTCGGCGCGCTGCCGGGCCGGATCGTCCGCGCCATCTCCGAAGCGGGCTCGATGAACCCCGTCGTCCTCCTGGACGAGATCGACAAGGTGGGCGCCGACTACCGCGGCGACCCCACCGCCGCACTCCTCGAAGTCCTGGACCCGGCCCAGAACCACACCTTCCGCGACCACTACCTCGAAGTCGAACTGGACCTCTCCGACGTCGTCTTCCTGGCGACCGCGAACGTCCTGGAATCCATCCCGGGCCCCCTCCTCGACCGCATGGAACTGGTCCAACTCGACGGCTACACGGAGGACGAGAAAGTCACCATCGCCCGCGACCACCTCCTGCCACGCCAGGTGGAACGCGCCGGCCTCACCACCGACGACGTCACCATCACCGAGAAGTCGCTGCGCAAACTGGCCGGCGAGTACACCCGCGAGGCAGGCGTCCGCCAACTGGAACGCTCCGTGGCCCGAATCCTGCGCAAGATCACCGCCCGCGTCGCCCTCGACCAGACCGAACTCCCGGTCACCGTCGACGTCCCCGACCTCCGCACCTACCTGGGCTCGCCCAAGCACACCCCGGAATCGGCCGAGCGCACCGCCGTCCCCGGCGTCGCAACGGGCCTGGCGGTCACCGGAGCCGGCGGCGACGTCCTCTTCGTCGAGGCCTCCCTGGCCCCCTCCGACACCGGCGCGTCCGGCGTCACCCTGACCGGCCAACTGGGCGACGTCATGAAGGAATCGGCCCAAATCGCCCTGTCCTACCTACGCTCCAACGACCACCGCGCCGAAGTCCTCGCCGACCGAGGCGTCCACATCCACGTCCCCGCCGGCGCGGTCCCGAAGGACGGCCCCTCCGCCGGCGTCACCATGACAACGGCCCTGGCATCACTTCTCTCGGGCCGCCCCGTCCGCTCCGACGTCGCCATGACCGGCGAAGTCTCCCTCACCGGCCGCGTCCTCCCGATCGGCGGCGTCAAGCAGAAACTCCTCGCCGCCCACCGCGCCGGCATCACCACGGTCCTACTCCCCCAACGCAACGAACCCGACCTCGACGACGTCCCCGAATCCGTCAGGAACGAACTGACCATCCACCTCGTCGCCGACGTCCAAGAAGTCCTCAACCTCGCCCTCGAACCAACCACCAACACCACCACGACAACAGCAACCACCGCAGCCGCCTAGCACTCCCACAAATCCCAACCGACCACATCGGACCCGCAGCAGAACCACAAAGGCCCGATTTTACATGGGGTTCGGGTGCTTTAGGCTGGTCGAAGCCGGGCAGGCTTGGCGGGCGCTTTCTCCGCCAGGCCTGCCCGGCTTTGGCCTGCCTGGAGTACCCGTAAGGGGCCCCATGTCAAATCGAGCCGGACTTGACGTCTCACCGGACTTGACGTCTCACACCGATCCTGAGGCCTTGACCGTCGAGCCGAACCCAACCACTGCCCCCGCCCCACCTTCACCTCAGATTGCACAGATCCAACGGCACACCATTTGCCGTCACACACGGCAGATACCCGGCATCCTTCATCCGCACCCGAGCGTCATCGTGCTGCCGCACATACCCCACGAACCGCCCCATCAACGAATCAGCCGCCGGCTCCGACCGCGTGTACAGGTACTCCACCGTCCAGAACGGGTAACCCGCCTCCACCCCCGCCGCCGCGTCGAACACCTTCCCGTCCAACGACAGCGCGGTCAACGCGTTGGTCTTGCGCGCCTCCGCCACCGAAGGCGCGTCCGCGTACCCGATCGCACCCTCGACCGCGCCGATCTCCCGCACCACGTCGGCGTTCTCGTCCCGCTCACACCGGATCACCGGAGCCTCCGGCGCCCGGTCCTTCACCCGGCAGTCGTTGGACGACAAAGCACTCTCGCTCGTACCCAACACCCGCCGCTCGAACAACTCCCGCGTCCCCGACTCGCCACCACGCCCGACGATCCGGATCGGCAACGGCGCACCGCCACGCAACTGGCTCCAGTCCGTGTACTCACCCGCGTAGATCGCGCGCAACTGCGCCACCGAAATGGTGTCGAGGCCGACCGAGCTGTGCACCACCACGTGGTACACCACGATCGCCAGCTGCTGTGCGAACACGCCCTGCGTCTCCTGCTTGCCGTCCGACAGCGCCACCAGCCCCTCTTCACCCCCCGCCACGTCACGCACACCTTGAATGCTTCCCGTCGCGGACGTGGTGATCTCCGCTCCGGGGCACGCCCGCTCGTACTGGTCGGCGATGGTCGCCATGGTCGGCATGAAGACGCTCGACCCCTCCACCGCCAGCTTGCCGGTCGCGCACGCCACCGTCGCGTCGTTCGAACTCGGCGGCCACGCCAGCACCAGCACCAGCACCGCCGCCAACAACGCGGCCAGGCCACCGGTGAGCCTCGGCAGGGTGATCAGCCGTTCCGGGCGCTCGTCGTGCACGATCCCCGTGCCGCCGAGGTCGCCGACGACCTTCACGTCCTTGCCCAGCTCACCGTCCCGGTTGCTGTCCGGCTCGCGCAGCACCACCAGCAGCTTGAACTTCTGCTTGCGCCGCAACGTCAGCTTCTCCAGCCGCACGCCGTGCCACACCGGTTCGCCCGGCGGGTCCGCGGCCACCGCCAGCCCACCCCACCTGGCCACGCGCTGCGCCATCCGCTCCCGCACCGTCGGCAGCGTGGCCTTCACCGGGTTCGCCTCCGAGCCGAAGAACTGCAGGCTCCGCCGGATCTCGGCCTTCATCTCCTCCGAGCCCGCCTCGGACACCCGCGCGTTCCACACGACCCGGTCGCCGAAGGTGAACGTCAGCGGCTTGTCGAAGTCCTCGCCGTCGATGTCGTAGCTACCCGTGTTGCGGATCCGGATCACCACGATGCTCATCCGGTCCAGCACCCGCACCAACTCGCGCAGCTGCGGCGAGTTCGGGTCGGTGCCGTCGTGCAACTGCTCCGGACCGAGACCGATCTTGGAGTTGTAGAGCACCCGGAACCCGAGCCTCTTGCGGCGCACGAAGAGCCGGTCGATGACCGGTGTCGCGAACAGCAGCCCGATCGCGAGCAGCACCGGACCGGGACCACCGAGGAAGTCCAACGCGGACCGCAGTACCTGCACACCGAATTCTCGGTCGGCGGGCCGACCGAGAACCGGGTCACCACCGGGTGTTCACCGTGACTTCATCCGTGCGTCAGTGCCCGACTCCAGTGCCGACTCCAGTGCCAACGTCAGTGGCCGACGTCGATCACCACGCGGGTGGGCGAGCCGAGCAGGAACACGCGGTGCCACGAGTCGCGCCGCAGGCCCAGCCCGACGGTGAGGTTGGCCTCGAAGTCACCTGTGATCGCGACCGCCTGCACGTTGGTCAACGCGGGCGTCCCGAACTGCCGGGGACCGGTGTAGGTGGGGTTGCCGTTGTCGTCGTGCGCGGCGGCCGGCGCGAGCCGCACTTCCAGGAAGTACGTGCCCGGCAACGAGACCGGGTTGCCGGAACCGTCCTGGTAGAGCTGGTCGACGCACCGGATGAAGAACTCCGGCCGGTGGCCGTTCAGATCGAGCACGACGCGGTCGAAGCCGGCGTGCCTGCCGGTGCGGATGTCGGTCAGCACCGGGGTCTGCGTCATCGAGGACGCCGCCGACGCGGCCGGGATGGCGACCCCGACCGCGGCCAGCGTGAGGACGAGCAGTGCGAGTTTTCTGAGGCGTCTGTTCATGACGGCCCTCCATGGGCTCTCCCGGCTCACTTGGCCGAGCCGGTACACCCATAAAGACGTGTCGCACGTCACACGGTTGCTTTTGGCTCCGCCAGGAAGTCCTCCAGCACCACCGGCGTGAGGCCATCGGCCTTGCAGCGCTCGAGGAACGCCAGAAAGTCCTCCACGAACGTGTGCCGGAAGTGCATGAGCACGATGTCACCGGCGTTCAACCGGCCACCCGCCTGGAACTGCACCACCCCGTCGTTGACCGCCGCCGTCCACATCACCAACGCGGTGAACCCGCAGTCCGCCGCCGCCCGGCGCGTGGTGTGGTCGAAGTTGCCGAACGGCGGCCGGAACAGCTTCGGCTTCGCGCCGAGCTGCACGCGCAGCAGGTCGGCGTTGCCGCAGATCTCCTGGCGCTGGAACTCGTACGGCTTGCCCAGCAGGTCCGGGTGGGTCGAGGTGTGCGCGTGCACCGTCGCCACGCCCTCGAACTGCCTGAAGTACTCGGCGTGCCCGTCAACGTGCTTGGAGTTGAGGAACAGCGTCGGCTCGACCCCGCTCTTGCGCATCAGCTCGACCGCCGCCGGGTGGCGGACCGCCCCGTCGTCGATGGTGATGAACACGTACGGCCGGTCGGTCTCGATCCGACGGATCACCGGCACCAGGCCGTCCACGGTCGGCGGCACGTGCTGCTGGGGCGTTCCGTACGAGTACGCCGGCTGGAACACGGGAATGGTGGTCCCACCTGGGCCGGGCACGGCCGTCGGTGGTGTCGTGGTGGTGGTCGTCGTCGCGGTTGTGGTGGCCGTGGCCGCCACCTGCTCCTGCCGAGCTTCCGGCTCGGGCTGTGGCGAGCACGCGCTCGCCACCACGACGACGGCAGCCAGGACCGCCATTCCCCTGCGTCTCATCCGGGTTCCCCTCGAACGGGCGTCACCCACCTGGGTGACACTCACTCGATTGGGACGCCACGAGGACACCCAGGTTGCCCGCAGGTTGGTGAACACTCGAACACCACCGGCTCTGCGTCCCTCCCACCCCGGCGATAAGGTCGTGCGGGTCTGTCCCGCAAGATCACGTGTGGAGGACCTGATGAGCCTCGAACGCCCCGTCGCGCCCGACCCCTACTCCCTGCTGCCGCAGGTGGCGTCGTTCACCGTCAGCTCGACCGACGTCTCGGACGGCCAACCGCTGACGGAGGCGCACCTGTTCGAGGGCGGCAACACCTCGCCACAGCTGAGCTGGACCGGGTTCCCGGAGGGGACCAAGAGCTTCGTGGTGACCTGCTTCGACCCGGACGCGCCCACCCCCTCGGGCTTCTGGCACTGGGTCGCGGTGAACATCCCGGCGTCGGTCACCTCGCTGGACACCGGCGCGGGCGCCTCGGACGACGCGCTGCCCGCCGGCGCGTTCCACGTCCGCAGCGACTTCGGCACCCGCGCGTTCGGCGGCGCCGCCCCGCCGCCCGGCGACCAGGTGCACCGCTACTACTTCGTGGTGCACGCGGTGGACGTCGACAAGCTGGACGTCGACGGTGACGCGTCACCCGCCGTGGTCAGCTTCAACCTGGCGTTCCACACCCTGGCCCGCGCGATCCTGGTGCCGACCTACGCACACTGACCGACACCCGACCGGCGACCGCACCGCTACTCCACGTCACCGGGAACAAGTGCCTCACGTCGCGGGTTGCAGCACGACGTGAGGCACTTCGACCTGGTCATCATCGGTACCGGTTCCGGCAACTCCATCGCGGACGAGCGGTTCGCCGGCTGGAACATCGCGATCGTCGAGAAGGGCGTCTTCGGCGGCACGTGCCTGAACGTCGGGTGCATCCCCACGAAGATGTTCGTGCACACCGCCGACGTCGCCGCCGCACCCGCCTCGGGCGCGCGGCTGGGCGTGGACGCCCACCTGGACGGTGTGCGGTGGACCGACGTCCGCGACCGGATCTTCGGCCGCATCGACCCGATCTCCGAAGGTGGCCGCCACTGGCGGGCCGAGGAGAACGCCAACGTCACCGTCTACGAGGGCACGGCCCGGTTCACCGGTCCGAAGACCCTCGACACGGGCACCGGCGAGGTGATCACCGCCGACCGGTTCGTGCTGGCCGCGGGCAGTCGCCCGGTGGTCCCGGACGTCGCCGACCTCGACACCGCCGGCTACCACACCAGCGACACGATCATGCGGCTCGACGCCCTGCCCCGTCGCCTCACGATCCTGGGCAGCGGTTTCGTCGCGGCGGAGTTCGCGCACGTGTTCTCCTCCTTCGGCGTCGCGGTCACCCTGATCGCGCGGTCCGACCTGCTCCTGCGCCACGAGGACCGCGAGGTCGCCACCCGGTTCACCCAGGTCGCCGGCGAGAAGTGGGACGTGCGGCTCAAGCGCAAGGCCGTGCGGGCGGAGCGGGTCGACGGCGTGGTGCGGCTGCACCTGGAGGGCCCGGACGGCGCGGAGGTCGTGGAGTCCGAGGAGCTGCTGGTCGCGGTCGGCCGCACACCGAACTCGGACCTGCTCGACCTCGCCGCCACCGGTGTCGACGTGCACCCCGACGGACGCGTAGTCGTCGACGAACACCAGCGCACGTCCGTCGAGGGCATCTACGCGTTGGGTGACGTCAGCTCGGAGTACCAGCTCAAGCACGTCGCCAACCACGAGGCGCGGGTCGTGCAGCACAACCTGCTGCACCCGGACGAGCCGATCTCCTCCGACCACCGGTTCGTGCCCGCCGCCGTCTTCTCGTCGCCGCAGGTCGCGTCGGTCGGGTTGACCGAGGAGGAGGCCGTCGAGCGCGGTGTCCGGTACGTGGCCGCGTCGCAGGCGTACGCGTCGATCGCGTACGGCTGGGCGATGGAGGACGACACGGGGTTCGCGAAGGTCCTGGCGGACCCGGACACCGGCCTCATCCTGGGCGCGCACGTGATCGGGCCGCAGGCGTCGAGCGTGATCCAGCCGGTGATCCAGGCGATGAGCTTCGGCCTGGACGCCCGGACGATGGCCCGCGGCCAGTACTGGATCCACCCGGCGATGCCCGAGGTGATCGAGAACGCGCTGCTCAACCTGCCGCTGACGCACTAGAGCCGGGCGGAACGCGAAGTCAGCGGGGAGACCCGGTCGTACCCCTCGTGCGACCGGGTCTCCCCGTTCGTGTCCGTAACCGACACATCGCACGGCGAAGACGAGGCGTTATCAGTTACACGGTCCGCGGCCGACCCGCGACCCACCCCAACGCCGTCAGCACGACCAGCAGACCGACCAGGACCAGCATCGACAGCGTCCACGTCCCGGTCGCGCCGCGCAGCACGCCGAACGCGAACGGCCCGGCGGCCGAGATCAGGTACCCGATGCTCTGCGCCATCGCGGACAGCCGCGCGGTGTCCGCGCCGGACGACGTCCGCAGCGAGATCATCACCAGCGCGAGGGGGAACATGCCCATCCCCACGCCGATCAGCACGACCCACAACCCGGGCGCCGTCGCGGGCGCGAGGGCCAGGCCCAGCACACCCAGCACCGACAGCACGCCCAGCGCCAGCACCAGCCAGGACTGCCCGGCCCACCGCGCCGCCAGCGGCGGCACGATCAGGCTCACCGGCACGCCCAGCACCATCGTGATGGCCAGCAGGAGCCCGGCCGTCGTCCGGTCCACCCCGGAGTCGACCAGGATCTGCGGCAACCAGCCCATCACCGTGTAGGCCAACAGCGACTGCAGCCCGAAGAACACCGTGATCACCCACGCCAGCGGGCTGCGGATCAGCGACCGCCCCACCCGCGCCGTGCGCACGACCGGCCGCGCGGACCACCCGTGCCGCGCCCCGGAGATCCACACCACCAGCGCCGCCGCCGACAGGAACGCCCACGCGCCGACGGCCAGCCGCCACGACCCGAACACCGACTCCAGGCTCGGGGTGAAGGCCGCGCCCACCGCCGCCCCGGCCGCCAGCGCGGCCGTGTAGACGCCGGTCACGAGCCCCACGCGCCCCGGGAACGACTCCTTCACCACCACCGGGATCAGCACGTTGCACACCGCGATGCCCGCGCACGCGATGAACGTGCCGCCGAGCACCGCCGCCGGGCCGTCCACCACCCGCAGCACCAAGCCGACCGTCAGCACCAGCAGCGACAGCGCGACCGCCCGTGCCATGCCGAGTCGTCGGCCCAACCACGGCGCGAGGAACGCGGCGAACCCGAAGCACAGCGTCGGCACGGCGGTCAGCAGGCTCGTCCACGCGGTCGAGACGCCCAGCGACGTCCGCACGTCGCCCAGCACGGAGGCCAAGCTCGTGACGGCCGGACGGAGGTTCGCGGCGGCCAGCGCTACGCCGATCGCCAACAGGGTGCTGCCGACCAGGGCAACTTGGCGGTTCCCGCGCACCTGACCCACGGCAGTGCGGCGAGGATGGTCGGCGATCGTCGCATTGGCACCGCCATCGGTGGCAATGTGGGCAGTCGACGGTGACCAGTCTGGCCGGGTCTGCTGGATTGGCACGGAGCTACTATCGCAGACATGGGATGTTCGGATGAAAGGATGACGCTGTGCCGTTGGCCACTACTCGGCGGGCCGGGCTCGTCGACCAGGTGATCGACCAGATGCGGGGGGCGATCGCCGCCGGTGAATGGCCGGTCGGCCGCCGCATCCCACCGGAGCCGGAGCTGGTCACCGCCCTCGGCGTGGGTCGCAACACCGTGCGGGAGGCAGTGCGCGCGTTGTCCCACGCCGGGCTGCTGGAGGTGCGCCAGGGCGACGGCACGTTCGTCCGCGCGACCAGCGAGCTGTCCGGCGCGGTCCGCCGGATGTGCGGCACCGAGCTGCGCGAGGTCCTGCAGGTGCGCCGGACGCTGGAGGTGGAGGGCGCCCGCCTGGCCGCGACCAACCGCACCGACGAGGAGGTCCGCAAGCTCGAAGGGCTGCTGGCCGAGCGGGACGAGGCGCTGGCCGCGAAGGACTGGGCCCGGCTGGTGGAGCGGGACACCGCGTTCCACGTGCTGCTCGTCCAGTGCTCGCACAACACGCTGCTGGCCGAGCTGTACCAGGGCCTGACCGAGGCGGTCCGGGCCAGCATCACGGCGACCGTGGAGACCGATCACGAGGACGACCACGTCTCGCACACCGGCCTGCTCGACGCCGTGCGCGACCGTGACGCGACTCGGGCCGCGGCGGAAGCGGGCGGCTTCCTGGAGGAGTTGCTGGAGCGGCACAAGGACTGACGACGCGATCCGGATCGCGGGCGGAGCACGTCCGCGATCATGCCTACAGTCGTGGTCATGAGCGCATCGACGTCCAGCACCGACGCCATCACGCCGTTCCGGGTCGAGATCCCGCAGGCCGACGTCGACGACCTGCGGGCCCGCCTCGCCGCCGCGCGCTGGCCGACCGACCTACCGGGCGCGGGCTGGGACTACGGCGTGCCGGTGGCGTACCTGCGCGAGCTGGCCGACCACTGGCAGCACCGCTACGACTGGCGCGCCTGGGAGGCGAAGCTCAACGCCCACCCGCAGTTCACCACGACGATCGACGGCCAGACCGTGCACTTCCTGCACGTGCGCTCGGCGGACGCGGACGCGCTGCCGATCGTGCTGACCCACGGCTGGCCCGGCTCGGTGGTGGAGTTCCTCGACGTCATCGAGCCGCTGTCGCGGGACTTCCACCTCGTCATCCCGTCCATCCCCGGTTACGGCTTCTCCGGACCGACCCACGAGAAGGGCTGGGACGTACCGCGCATCGCCCGGACGTGGGCGGAGCTGATGCGCCGGCTAGGTACGACCGCTACGGCGCGCAGGGCGGCGACTGGGGTTCGGCCATCTCCCGCGAACTCGGCATCGTGGACGCCGAGCACGTCGTCGGCGTGCACCTCAACATGCTGATCACCCGCCCCGGCGGTGATCCGTCCGGGCTCACCGAGGCCGACTTCGAGCGGCTGGCCGGGCACGACGCGTTCCGGGAGAAGTCGGGTTACGCGCAGATCCAGGGCACCCGGCCGCACACGCCGGCGTACGGGCTGCACGACTCGCCGGTCGGCCAGCTCGCGTGGATCGCGGAGAAGTTCAAGGAGTGGACCGATTCCACCGACCGGCCCGAGGACGCGGTGGACCGCGACCTGCTGCTGACCAACGTGTCGGTCTACTGGTTCACCGGCACCGCCGGGTCGTCCGCCCGGCTGTACAAGGAATCCGCGGCCACCTGGGGCAGCCGGGTGACGCCGTCGACCACACCCACCGGCGTGGCCGTGTTCCCGCGGGAGATCACGCTGCCCGTGCGCCGGATCGCCGAGCGCACCGACAACATCACGCGGTGGACCGAGTTCGACCGGGGTGGGCACTTCGCGGCGATGGAGCAGCCGGCGTTGCTCGCCGAGGACGTCCGCGCGTTCTTCCTCGGTGTCCAAGGCCGGTAGGGGCAGAGCCGGTAAGGGCTTTCACGTCGGGGGCGGAGGCCTCCCACGGCGGCGGATTTCCGCAGGAGGCCCCCTGGTGAGTGGCTTGGAACGGGCCCGTGACCTCGGTCACCCCCGACGGCCCACTCCGATACTCGTCGCAAACCGACGCATCGCAACAGTGGTTTGCCCGATCGTTACCTCAGACGTTGCTTCAGGGTCGGTTCAGGCCGTCTCGCGCTGCTCCCAACAGTCGCGCAACGCCGCCAAAGTGGCGGTCACGGCGGGACGACGACCGGCCTGCGTCCGCCACACCGCGAACACCCGCCGGGTCGGCGTCGGCCGGAACGGCACCGCGCGCACCGAGTCCGGCAACCCGCCGCGGCCGAGCCGGGGCAGCAGTGCCACGCCGATCCCCTTGGCCAGCAACGCCAACTGCGTCTCGTACTCGGCGATCCGGTAGGCCAGGTCGGGCTCCAGGTCGGCACCGCGGAAGGTGTTCACCAGCCAGTCGTGGCAGATCGTGCCCTCCGGCTGGCAGATCCACCGTTCACCGGCCAAGTCCTCCGGCGCCACGGATTCCCTGTCCGCCAACGGGTGTCCGACGGGCAGCAGCACGTCCGCGACGTCCTCGCCGAGCCGCACCCGCGACACCGGCTCGGGCACGGCCAGCGGTGCGTTGACCCAGTCGTGCGTGACCGCCAGGTCCAGCTCGCCGCGTGCCACCGCCTCCAGGCAGTCGGGCGGGTCGAGCTCGACCAACCGCACGTCCAGCTGCGGGTGCCGCTCGGCCAGCCGCACCACCGTCGCGGGCAGCAGGCCGCGCGCGGCGGTGGCGAACGCGCCGACCCGCAGCTCGCCGACGGCCGCGCCGCGCTGCTCCTCCAACGCCACCTCGGCGTGCTCGACCAGCGCGAGCACCTGGCCCGCCGTGGCCGACAGCAGGTGGGCCGCGTCGGTCAGCGCGACGCCACGGCCCCGGCGTTCCAGGAGGGTCGTCCGGGTCTCCCGTTCCAGCTTGGCGATCTGCTGCGACACGGCCGAAGGCGTGTAGCCCAGGGCCGTGGCCGCCGCGCCGACCGAGCCGTGCTGGGCGACGGCGTGCAGCGCGCGGAGGCGTCCGAGATCCAACATGTAGCGATCCTAAACTGAAAACCTTAGAAGTCGTCGCTGGTGCTACATGGTCCGAGCGCTGAGACTCGGGGACGTGAAACCACGCCACGTCGCGATCGCCGTGCTCGTCGCCACCATCTGGGGTGCCAACTTCGTCGTCATCAAGGTCGGCCTGCGCGACTTCCCGCCGCTGTTCTTCTCCGCGCTGCGGTTCCTGGCCGCCGCGGTGCCCGCGCTGTGGTTCGTCGGCAGGCCGAAGGTGGCGTGGAAGTGGGTCGTCGCGGTGGCGTTGGCGTTGGGGGTGGCCAAGTTCGGGTTGCTGTTCGTCGGGATGGCGGCCGGGATGCCCGCCGGGTTGTCGTCATTGGTGTTGCAGAGCCAGGTGTTCTTCACCGTGCTGTTCGCGGCCGTGCTGCTGCGCGAACGGCCGCGGGCGGTGCAGCTCGCGGGGATGGGCGTGGCGGCGGCGGGGATCGTGGTGATCGGGTTCGACTACGGGGTCGGCAGCCCGATCTCGGCGTTCCTGCTGGTGGTGCTCGGCGCGGTGGCGTGGGGACTGGCCAACGTCGCCACCCGGTACGCCCGGCCGCCGGACCCGATCAACTTCATCGTGTGGGTGAGCGCGGTGGCGGTGCTGCCGTTGTTGGGGCTGTCGCTGGTGTTCGAGGGCGCTGCTGCGGACTTGGCGGCGTTGCGCGGGCTGAGCTGGACGGGGGTGGGCGCGATCCTGTTCATCGCGTGGGTGTCGACGTTGCTCGGCTTCGGGTTGTGGAACTTGCTGCTGCGCAGTTATGAGGCGAGCGCGGTGGTGCCGTTCGCGTTGTTGGTGCCGGTGGCGGGGATGTTGTCCGGGTGGTTGCTGTTGGGCGAGACGGTCACGGCGGTGCGGTTGGGGGCGGGGGTGTTGGTGGTGATCGGGATGGCGGCGACGACGGTGAAGGGTCGGTCGGATGCGCCGGGTCGGTCGGGTCGGTCGGGGGAACCGGAGCTCGTCGAGTCGGCGGCGGCGGGTGGCGGCGGCTCTGCGATCGGGGTTCGGGTCCGTGGTGGGAATGGTGGTACCCGCATCGGTGATTGACGGGGTGTCGGGGTTCCGATGGGCTGGAGGTCGTGGAGCACCGCGTGCTTTCAGCCAGGACGATCGTGCTCTGGGCGGTCGGGTTGGGGTTGGTGGCGGTGGGGGCCGTGGTGGTTCTCCTGGTCACGCTCGGGTCGGGGGAGCCGCGGGATGGGGTTCGGTTGGACGTGGTTCGTACCGCGGCCAGCATCGTGCTCGGGACGGGCGGGGCGGCGGCGTTGTTGCTCACGGCTCGCCGGCAGCGGTATGCCGAGTTGGATCTGGTGCAGAAGGACCACGATGCGACCGAGCGCCGGGTCACCGAGTTGTACGGCAAGGCGGCCGACCAGTTGGGCAGTGACAAGGCGCCGGTGCGGTTGGCCGGGTTGTACGCGCTGGAGCGGTTGGCGCAGGGCAATCCCGCGCATCGGCAGACGATCGTGAACCTGGTCTGCGCCTACTTGCGGATGCCGTTCACGCCGCCGCCGGAGGCGCGGGTCAGGGGGCGGATCGGGCCGCGGGACGCGCATCGGTTCCAGGAACTGGAAGTGCGGCAGACGGCCACCGCGCTGTTGGCCGCGCACCTGCGACCGGATCGGCCTGAGGCGTTCTGGGCCGACATCACGCTCGACCTGTCCAACGCCACGCTGGTCAAGTTGACCCTGACGCACGCGCGGGTCGTGGCGGCGTCGTTCGCGGGGACCACGTTCGTCGGTCCGGCGACGTTTCGCGGCACCACGTTCAGCGGGACGGCGGACTTCCGCGACACCTCGTTCCGCGACCTGGCCGACTTCCGGCGGGTGGAGTTCCGCGACTCGGTGTTCCGGGGCGCGGTGTTCGAGGGCGGCACGGACTTCGGCGTGCACACCGCGGCCAAGTTGGCCGGCGCCCGGACGCGGACCCGCGACGTGCGGCGGAAGTGGCCGGACGGGTGGGTGGAGCAGGCCGTTGACGCCGATTGGGCAGTGCTCGTCGCCTCACGTGACCGGCGTTGACCCGAACGGGCGACGTATCCCGGGGTCGGTGACCGGTACCTTCACAGTGTGACTACCCGTGAGCGGAGGTGTGACGTGTGTGCCAACCTCCGCATGTCCCTCCGCGCTCTGGCGGACATCTAAGTCAGCGTCGTCCAGTCCGGACCGCACAGATTCCCTCACGCACGGATGCGACCGCACGGTCCTCGACGGGCCGACGCGGGTAGGTCCGCCCGGCTTGCCGGTCGAGCAACCTCCCGCGCGCCGTCGTCACGCCCGGTCGTCTGCACGGCTCCCCGCCCACCGGTGGTACTACCGCGCGACTTGTCGGTCGCGTGCACCGAGGTCGGAGGCCGTCACGCGACAGGTGGCGCACCGGCGGGAGGGATGACCGGCAGTCCGGGTGGCGCGCCCTTCTCCAGCAACGCCCACACCGCGTCGGTGTCGAGGTGGTCGGCGACCAGGTCGCCGAGCAGGTCGAGCTGAGCGGCTCGCCGCCCGGCGAAGTCCACGTCCGGGGCGGGGGTGAATCCTTGCCGGTCCGCGTGACCGGCGGCCCAGCGCAGCAGGGCGCGGCGGAAGGCGTCGTTCTCCAGCAGGCCGTGCCAGTGGGTGCCGGCGACCCGGCCGCGCAGCGCGCCCTCCGGCGTGCCGTCGGGCAGGGTGACCAGGCCCGCTTCGGCGTTGCGGGTGACCACGCCGTGGTGGATCTCGTAGCCGGTGACGGGTTCGCCGAACGCGTCGCCGTGCGGCCTGCTCAGCGTCTTGTCCGGTGCGAACCGCACGTCCACGTCGAGCAGGCCGAGGCCCGCGACCGTGCCCGCGCGCGATTCCACCGCGTCCTCGATCGTCCGGCCGAGCATCTGGAACCCGCCGCAGATGCCGAGCACCGGGCCGTCGTGCGCGGCGATCGCGTCGGCCAGGCCCGTGGCGCGCAGCCAGCGCAGGTCGTCCACCGTCGCCTTCGAACCGGGCACGACCACGAGGTCCGCGTCGGCCAGCCGGGACGGCTCGGTGACGAACCGCACCGACACGCCCGGCTCGCACGCCAGCGCCTCCACGTCGGTGGCGTTGGAGATGCGCGGCAACCGCACCACGGCCACCCGCAGCCACTGGTCGCCGTGCGGCGGTGCCGGCCGCCCGATCACGCCGTCCGCCGCGTAGGACAGGGAGTCCTCGGCGTCCAGCCACAGCTCCTCCCGCCACGGCAGCACGCCCAGCACCGGACGCCCGGTGAGCGCGTCCAGCTGCCGCAGGCCCGGTTCGAGCAACGCCGGGTCGCCCCGGAACTTGTTCACCACGAACCCGCCGACCAGCGCCTGGTCGGCCGGGTCGAGCAGGGCCAGCGTGCCGAACAGGTGCGCGAACACCCCGCCCCGGTCGATGTCGCCGACGACGAGCACCGGCAGGTCCGCCGCCCTCGCCAGGCCCATGTTCGCGATGTCGTTCGCCCGCAGGTTGATCTCGGCGGGCGAGCCCGCGCCCTCGCAGACCACCACGTCGAACTCGTCCCGCAGGCCGTCGAGGGTGGTCAGGACGGTGGCGAACAGCTCGGCCTTGCGCTCGCGGTAGGACAACGCGGACACCTCGCCCACGGCCCGTCCCAGCACGACCACCTGGGAACTGCGGTCGCCGCCCGGCTTGAGCAGCACGGGGTTGAACCGCACGCTCGGCTCCAACCCGCACGCGGCGGCCTGCACCGCCTGCGCCCGGCCGATCTCGCCGCCGTCGGCCGTCACGACCGAGTTGTTGGACATGTTCTGCGCCTTGAACGGCGCCGTCCGCACCCCGCGCCGGGTGAGCCACCTGCACAGACCGGCCGCCAGCACGCTCTTCCCCGCGTCCGACGTCGTGCCGGCCACCAGCAACGCACTGCGCACAATGTCCCCTAGCTGTCGGTCCCGGCTGACATCATCCACGGCATGGCCGACGTCCCCGCCACCACAGTCCTGGTGCACAGCCCCTACCTCGGGCCCGCGAGCCTGCGCCCGCTCGCCGGGGCGCTGGCCGAACTCGGTCACCCCGTGGTGCTGCTCGACCTCCGCGTCACGGTCAACGCCGCGCCCGTCCACCAGCGGCTGCTCGGGGTGTTCGCCGACGCCGTGGAGGACTCCCTGGTGGAGGGCGACCTGGTGCTGGTCGGGCACAGCGGCGCCGGTCCGCTGCTGCCCGCGTTCGCCGACGCCTTGGAGACGCCCGTGCGCGGGCTGGTGTTCCTCGACGCGGACCTGCCCACGCCGGGGCGGAGCTGGCGGGACGACGCGCCCGCCGAGCGGATGGCCCACCTCAAGGCCATCTCGCGGGACGGGCTGATGCCGCGCTGGGACCTGTGGTTCGCGCCCGAGGCGCTGTCGGCGATGGTGCCGGACGTGCGGCTGCTGGAGGAGATCGTGGCCGAGGCGCCCGAGGTGCCGCTGGCGTTCCTGAAGGAGCCCCGGCCCACCGTGGCGTGGACCGGGCCGTGCTCGTACGTGCGGCTCAGCCCCGCCTACGACTCCGCCGCGGCGGCCGCGCGCGAGCTGGGCTGGCCGGTGGTGGAGGTCGACAGCCACCACCTGGGCGCCGTGACGTCGCCCGAGGTGGTGGCGGAGGCGTTGGTGCCGCTGCTCAGCAGACGGTGAGGATCTCGGCGCCGTCGGCGGTGACCACGATCGTGTGCTCGAACTGGGCGGTCCAGCTCTTGTCGCGGGTGGTGACCGTCCAGCCGTCGTCCCACAGGTCGTGCTCGATGCCACCGAGGGTGATCATCGGCTCGATGGTGAACGTCATGCCCTCTTCGATGATGGTCGGCACGTGCGGCGCGTCGTAGTGCAGCACCATCAGGCCGCTGTGGAAGGTGCGGCCGATGCCGTGACCGGTGAAGTCGCGCACCACGCCGTAGCCGAAGCGGTTGGCGTAGGACTCGATGACCCGGCCGACCACGTTGAGCTGCCGACCCGGCTTCACGGCCTTGATGGCGCGCATGGTGGCCTCGTGCGTGCGTTCGACCAGGAGGCGGGCCTCCTCGCTCACGTCGCCCGCGAGGAAGGTGGCGTTCGTGTCGCCGTGCACGCCGCCGATGTAGGCGGTGACGTCGACGTTGACGATGTCACCGTCCTCGACCACGGTCGAGTCGGGGATGCCGTGGCAGATGACCTCGTTCAGCGAGGTGCAGCAGGACTTGGGGAAACCGCGGTAGCCGAGCGTGGACGGGTACGCGCCGTTGTCGCACAGGAACTCGTGGGCGACCGCGTCGATCTCGTCGGTGGTCACGCCGGGCACGATCACCTTGCCCGCCTCCTGCAACGCCTGCGCGGCCAGTCTGCCCGCGACGCGCATCGCCTGGATCACCTCGGGCGGCTGCACCCACGGGTCGGTGTTGCGCTTGGGTTCAGGCCGGTCGACGTACTCGGGCCGCTCGATCTCGGCGGGCACCGGACGGCGCGGGGACAGCACACCTGGCTGGAGGACGGCACGCACGGACATGCCCCCAGATTACGGCTCTGCGTGATGAGGCATGCGCCACGTGTCCCCTAGGCGGCGCGCTCCGGGTCACCAACGTTCCGCCGCGCGCCCTCCGGAGCACCACCTCGGAGGGTCCGGTCCGGCTCGATTTGACATGGGGCCCCTTACCTTGATCTTTAACCTGT